>NZ_JCACIN010000067.1:0-37921 GCF_059504425.1 Drouetiella sp. | reverse complement strand
CAAAACTTTATTAGTGCCATTCCCTATTCTATCCTGCCCTTCAGGGCACTACCAATTCAGGGATGGCAAAAATTAAGGGACTGGATACAGGCAGAGGACGAAAATTTAATGCTACAAAGACAGCTTACACCTGCAGCGGTGTCCTGGCAGCAAGAGCAGCAGCGAATTCGTTTTCTCTGGCATAATAATCCTCGTCTTTCCCTGTTGCAGCAAAAGGATACAGCTTGGCTGAATCAGCTAGAGCGAACTTTTATGCAACGTAGCATTCGTCAACGTCGACTTAACAATTTGCGAAATGTAGGTATTTTAGCTATTGTAGGGCTGCTTTCAGTCGGAGGAATTGCCTTTTCGCGGAATTCTCAAATCAATCGCATGTTAGATTTGCAGGGATCTGCCGAAGAACGGCTCTTACGGAATCAAAATCTGGAGGCGCTCATTGAAAGTATCAAGGCAGCTAAAGCCTTAAAACAACCGCTGCTAAGAATGTTTCCCCCTACGGAGAATCGCCGAAATGAGGTGCAGGAAACGCTCCAGAATGCAGTGTATCAAATCCGTGAAAGAAATCGCCTCATCGCCGACCAGCCAATTGGAACAATTGCATTCAGCCCAAATGGTCAATTGATTGCAGTTGTTCAGAAAAGTCCAAGTCAAAATAGTGCGATCGTTCAGGAAAACTCAAACCAAAGCAATACAAACCAGAGCAGTACGGTCAGCTTTTGGGATCGCTCAGGCAAGCCACTGTCTAACTTCAACACTCCAGATGTAGGGGGTAGCATTATGGCAATTAGTTTTACTACCGACAGTGAACATATTATTGTAGAAGTCCTAGACCAAACATCTAATCAAACTGTTGCAAAACGGTGGAATTTAAGGGGAGATTTACAGATTCAGGAAGCCCAAGATATTTACAGTCTTGGCTTTAACCTTACTGAAAGAATGCTTCCTCCCGATCCGCTATATATTGCTTATAATTCCGACGCAACACTGTCGGCAACGGCAGAAATCAGTTCTGGTAATATTGCTGTTTATAGAATTAATTCGAGCAATGGCCAGCCTCAAGAGCAAATTGCCAGCATCAACGATACTCTCAGCTTTAACAGTAATTTATCGCTAACGATTCGTTTTAGCCCAGATAGTCAGCGTATTGTAGCTGCAAGCGGTGGAGACGAAAGGATCTATTTGTGGGATGTGCGCGGTAATCAACTTGCCCAGTTTAACTATCAAGGCGGTGTTCTAGATCTGAAGTTTAGCCCCGATGGTCAGCAGCTTGCGATAGTTGGACGAGATGGTGCGGTTCGGATTTGGCAGCATTTGGAAGGCAGTCAATATCAGGAATATAAAGGATATTCAGAACAGAACTGGATTCAAAGCATTCAGCTTAATTCTGAGAATGCGAGCCAAGTTGCTGTTGGTATGAATTCCGGTCGGGTGCAGATGTGGAACTTAAATACGCTCCAGGGCACGGAACTTCCAACCCCTGTTCCCAGTGTCGATGGACTGCGCTTCAGCCCGGACGGTCGGCTTCTCGCAGTCGGGACAGAGGCTGGTCAAACGTACCTATGGAACTTAGAAACTCAGCAAATTAGCCCAGCAATGCAGGGACCACAAGTGAGAAGCGGCACCTTGCAACGGGATTTACTGGGTAGTTCACTGTGGGGAGGAGCTTTTAGTCCAGACGGGCAACAGCTTATATTGGGGGGAGACGATACGATCATATACAATGCTTTGCAACCTGAGCAGCAGATTTTTCTGCCAAAGGATGGTTCCGATCAAGGTACTTTGAGTGCAGGCTGGCTCCATGCCTTTTCGTTTGATTCATCCTGGCAGCTCTTAGCAGCGGGGGGGCTTGACGAGCAGTTACGGTTATGGAACTGGAAAAATCTAGCAGAGTCAGGCAATGTGCAATCCTGGAGTCAGGTTCAGATTAGCCAGAATCAAAAGGTAATTCCAACCCGGATGCCCGTTCGGGATGTTGTTTTCAGTCCCCAAGGCAATCTGGTCGCTGTTGCTGGCATTGATGATGGTATGGCGATCGTACGGCTCCTAAATTTAGAAGGGCAACAACAGGCAGAACTGAGAGGACATGAGGGCATTATCAATGCGGTATTGTTTAGTCCAGATGGCAGCTGGCTGGCGACAGCTTCAGAGGATGGAACAGCACGACTGTGGAATTTGCACGGGCAACAGTTTGCTGTCTTTGAAGGGCATGATGAAGTGAAACATATTGCGTTTCGCAATAATGCAGAACTTGTCACAGCAGGAGTTAGCAATAGAACACCTGACGGAACAGTAACTTCGTGGCAGGTTAAGACCTGGAAAATTGAAAACCTGGAACAACTCCTGGAAAGGGGATGCACTTGGATACAGGGTTACCTGCAAAATAGCTCCGATTTGGAAAACAAGCTGGAGTTTAAGGACGATCGCACTCTTTGCCAAGGCATTTCATCCGCTTCATCGGCTCAGATTGACCCTGCTCAAATCTACTATCTGATCCCTGTTGAACTCTCTCAAGGCTCGATCGCCCAAAGGTTCAGCAAAGGTAATGAAGCATTAGGCTTTGGCGGCTTTGCGACCTCTAGCCGCACTAGAACGCTGAGATGAGCCAGCGGTTGGCTGAGTGGATGCTGCTTTAGAAGCTCGCCCTCGACGGGGCTTCTTCTCTGTCTCTGTTTCAGGTTGTGCTGTAGCAGGTGGGGATTGACGCTGTCCTTTCGTTGACTGAGCCACAGCTGAAGTCTCGGTAGAGCCGATCGCCTCTGGCTGTTCTCTCTCTAGCTCAGGCTCTGTCACTACTGCGATCGGCTCAGTGCTGGGTACTTTAGCACCTCGTTTTGCCCTAGTCTTAGTGGGTGCCTGTTTCTGTGTTGTCCGACTGCCATTGGCAAGCACATAGTTCCTCAAGGTAGAGGGGCTGATAGCAATCTCTTGTTGGGCTAAGAGAGCAGCCACATCTTCGTAGCTATAACCTTTGGCTAGAGTATCCTTGATTACTCCCTGAAGTTGAGCCACCGCATCCCGGAGGGAAATCTGGTCTTGAGACTTCTCTGGCAAGTCTTGTAGCAGAGACCCCACTTGATCCAATGCAGTCTTAGAAACATTTCCAGCTCTCGCCCGTTTAAGTGTTGCAGTTGCCATTGTTCAATCACCAGGAATCCATCACGATTTCCCTATTGTATTCCTAGGTTCGTCAAATAAGCCAATCAATTCAGTTATTTCTGTATCTTTAGTTACAGCCTAGTTTGATGACAAGTCGTAGTCGCGATCGATCTTATAGCTCTGATTAAACCTGATTAGACAGGGCAAGAGAGACTTAACAAAAGAGCTACATCTTGTAGATGCTAGCCAAGTACCACTATTGGGTAGAATGCTCCGCGATCGGGATGAATAGAAGGGAGCGTCCATCCCATTACAGCAGCACCTTCGATCTCTTATGGCTATCTTTAGCATTGACCTCCAGGGTAAAGTCTGGCCGACTTCAGAGCATTACTTTCAGGCTCAGAAGTTTGCAGATACTTTGCATGCCCAGAAGGTTATCGTGAGGGCAGTTGCGAGGAGCGATCGGTTATTGCGAAAGCACCCAGGAGGCGATTGGCGCGTGATCCAGCTAACCTGTCATTGGAGCGGACTTACCCAGGATACTCGTGCTAAGGCTTGAATCCATTGTTGCCGTTCAATTCTGCCGTTGGGCTGCTTTGGATTACGGGTTAGGGCCGTAGATTGAATGTTGTTTGTTGTTCAGAGTCTATCTACTGAGAGTTTAGTTGTGAGACGATATTTCTGGGTTGTCTACAGGGAGTCCATAATGAATTCTCGAAGGTTTATTACGCAAGGAGAGGGGTTGCCGCAGTGGTCTATGCCCATTAGTCATGCAGTTGTGGTAAATGACACCTGCTACATCAGTGGTCAAGTCTCAGTGGATGTTTCTGGACAATACGTGCCTGGTTCTGCACGCAAAGAAGCTGAACGCTCATTTGCAAACTTTTTTGCTGCGGTCAAGGCTGCTGGTTTCTCAAATGATGAAGTAGTTTTTGTCGATATTGCTTTTATTGACCTTGCTGATGTTGGTGAGGTAAACGAATTATTTGCCGACTTGTTTCCAGAGGGTAAGCGACCTGCTCGAACAATTTACCAAGCCGCAGCACTGCCTTTTGGCAGCAAAATTAAAGTGATGGGTGTGGCTGTAAAAGATGACTCACCTGAATAGAACTAAAATGAAACCAGCTCAACGTGAGTAGCCGCAGCTCAACACGGAGTTGGAGCGGCAAACGAAATTTTCTAGCTTCGTTTCAGTTCAGTATGTCATTGCTTAACTGGTCGTTAGGCATATTTGTTAATAAAACCTGATTAAAAATTATGCAAATTCATGATCATGCGAAACAAGGAAATATTGCAGGAGTAGCACACCAAGTTGCCAGTGGTGTTGATATTAATTGTGCAGAGAAATACTTCTTGAGAACTCCACTAATGTGTGCAGTAGCTAGTGCAGATGCAGGAATCGATATGCTTCAATTCCTTGTAGAGAATGATGCCGATATTAATGCGGTTGGGGGAGAGGATCAAGATACTGCCCTTGGCTTAGCGGTGAAATCAGGGAATTTGGATAAGATTCGATTCCTTCTGGATGTTGGAGCCGATATTCATTACCAACTGCCGCATGGCTACGACGTACTCATTAGTGCAACGTGTGGTCCAGATATCTCATTAATACCAATCTTGAATTTGCTTATTGAAAGAGGTGCCAAAGTCACTGGTGTCAGTAGCTATGCAGAGTCTGCGCTTAGGATAGCCTCAAGGGTAGGGCGGTTTGATGCTGTCAAAGTATTACTAACGGCAGGTGCCGATGTAACCCAGCTAGAATGGACCGAACTAATGCACGCGATCGCTTTCGGGCATTTAGAAGAGGTCAAAGTATTACTTGATGAGGGAGCAGATCTTTCGGCGCGTGATTGGTGGGAGAGAACGCCTTGGCTTCTGAGCCTCCAAGTGGGCGAATTGAAAAAGGCAAAATTACTTTTATTATCAGGGGCAAACCGAGAGGACGTTGGGCGTTGTGGAAAGACGCCATTAATGTATGCCATAGAGAACGGCAGGATTGAATTTCTAGAATGGTTGATTGAAGAAGGATTTGATATTGAAGCCACTGATGAGTTTGGTAATACTCCTTTGATGGTAGCGGCAGAATGTGGGGCTACTGATTGTGTTCGCATCCTGATAGAAAATAATGCCAATCCAGCTAGAGTCAAGCATTGCGATAATAAAGCTATTCACCGTGCTGGCAATCTTGAGATTGTACGAATATTAGTTGCTGCAGGTGAAGATTTAAGTGACATCAATGACGGGGTACGAGCACTCCTAACAGGAGTGGGCAATCAGGAGCTGCAAGTGTCGCGAGAGCAATACTTAGCAGGACGATATCGACAATTTGGTAAAGCTAATCCAGAAGTCATGGAAATCGATTTTTGGCGAGCAATGGTTCGTTGCGGTCATTCTGCATATAAAGCTCGAGACACCTTCGCTGATAACGATAATTTAGATGAACCAGTATGGTGCTATCAACGGTTCGGCAGAACAATTACAGAGTTATTAGATGGCAGAATCGTTGAGATCGCTGGCGAACATGAAGACTACTATGACCCCGACTTTTGTATCTACAACGATGTTGTAGTTTATCAAGGTAACGGTACTTTTAAGATTTTGGGTTATCCTAAGAATGTATTTTCTCCAACTGATTTCCATACCGCGACACTAGTTGGAAACTACATATACATCATTGGCAATGCAGGCTACCAGCATGAGAGAATCTATGATGAAACGCCAGTTTATCGACTCCACTGCGATACATTCAACATAGAAAAAATTGAAACCACAGGAGATAAACCTGGATGGATTAGTCGTCACAAAGCCTACTACAAAGAACCAGCTAAGATACGTGTCGCTGGCGGTAAAGTCTCTGTCATGACGAACGAAAAAGTGGAATACATTGAAAACTTAGTGGATTATATCTTAGACTTAACAAATTTAAGCTGGAGTCGCATTGATGCCTAACTAATGCTTGCACCGGGCGGATTTGTAGTCGCTTGATTTCGTTTCAAATTTCTTGCCGCAGACAACCTAGCCGTTAGCCCGCTCGATTGTCTGCGGGGAGAGGGCAGCAAACTTATCGGTTAGTGTTCAAAGTCCAGCTATTACCAGGATATTTAAGGGCGATCGCAAAATTCTCAAGAGTACCCTTAAGGGGAATTCAAAAGTTGGGTTACATCCAATAATCTCAAACGTGTGAACCCGCTACTTGCTGAAAAGGTGAAAGCGCCCTCATGTTACAGGCTCCTGAAGTATTTACAACGGAAAGGCTTGTTTTACGCCGCCCTCGCCTCTCAGATGCAGAGGCAATCTTTGAATACGCCAGCGATTCAACAGTCATTCACTACATGGATTATGGTTCTCGTACTGATGTCAGCGAGGTTGTAAAATCCCTTGAGAGCCGTCCGGCAGAATGGGAATCAGGTAGTTTCTCCTGGGTACTTACAGTCAAGCCCGATGATCGACCCATTGGTACGATCGGTTGTTGGTTAGAAGATCATGCGGCTGGTTTTGGTTATCTGCTCAATCAGAAATATTGGGGACAAGGTTATGCAACAGAGTCCGCTCGTGCTGTAGTGGAATGGGCAATTAGCTTGCCAGAAATTTATCGGGTTTGGGCAACTTGCGATACGGAGAACCTTGCTTCAGTTAAGGTTCTAGAGAAGAGTGGTTTAGTGTGTGAAGGGAGGTTGCGTTATTATCTGATCCGCCCTAACATTTCAGCAATTCCTAGAGATGCGTTTATGTATGCCAGGGTGCGTGGCGCGAGCTAACCCTTCATGGCAGCGGACGGTCGAAAGCCCCTGGTGCTGAGTTTGAGGTTACTTGCTGCCGCTACATTTCGCCGTTAGCTGTCTTTGTTTCGGTCGTTGGGACGTAATTCTGAGATAGTTGTTGGGAGTTCGATGAATGATTCAAGCAGTCCTTTTCGATTTAGATGGAACGCTGCTCGATCGCGATACATCCATTAAACAGTTCGTTGCAGCCCAATATGACAGACTCATCACTCACTTGAGCTACATTCCTAAAGCCGCTTACACTAGCAGATTTATCGAATTGGACTGTCGCGGTCATGTTTGGAAGGATAAGGTTTATCAAGAGCTAGTTGCGGAGTTTGAGATTAAAGAGTTGAGTTGGCAGACATTGCTTCAAGACTATGAGACACAGTTTCAGGGGCATTGTGTCCCTTTCCCTTTTCTCGTTGAGGTGTTAAGTGGGTTGAAACAGCAGGGCCACTTGTTGGGTATCGTGAGTAATGGTTTAGGAACATTTCAATCTCGTGCTATTGAGGGATTAGGGATTCAAGACTACTTTGAAGCAATCTTGATTTCTGAAATCGAGCAAGTGAGAAAGCCACAAGTAGAAATTTTTCATCGAGCCGTGAAGCGATTGGGAGTGACAGCCAAAAACACTGTGTTTATTGGAGATCACCCAGAAGCAGATATCACGGGTGCTAAGAACGCAGAGATGAAGGCAATTTGGAAACGCAGTTTGTACTGGCAAGATGCAAAAGAGGCAGATGCAATCATTGATGAACTCAATGAAATTCCTTTGATTCTTAGGCAATTTGAGAGTAGTTGCCAGACAGCTAGCATAGTCCATGAACCCGACCGTTGAGAGGCTGCTGGTTAAGTTCGAGAGGTTACTGGCGGCGGGTTATGGGCATCGTTCGACTGCTCAAACTACATGTAGCTTAAAAATGACAACTCGAATTCACTGAGTGAGATCGCAACAAGGAATGTAGTGAAATGTTATTTAAGTATGAAGTGTGGATTAGGAAACTTGCTGTTTTTTCAGCTACGCTATTGCTCATATTAATTATTTGCCAGCCAGTGAATAGTCAAATACCTGCCGCTCCTACCCCTGTACCAATTGCATCACCACCTTCTATGCTGATTGTGCAGATCGATTCTAATGAGCAGATATATATCGACGGACAGCTTGTTGCACCTAATATTCCGCATATTCCTCACCCCTTGGATGATCAACTATCTCGTGTGGTAATCGACTTTGATCGTTCCAATCGGTGTGGATTAGTAGTGCTTAGTGCTTCCACTACAACAAAATATGCCTCAGTTGTGGAAATGATAGACATTTTAAGGGCTTTAGGAGTTAATCGCATAGCGTTAGGGTTCCCGCTTAACTCTCAAGATGGTGTCCTTACCCTTGTATCCGTAATTTTTGAAATCAATCAACTATCACCACCTACAGTTGGTTCTCTTTATCCGTCTTCATTTCCAAACTGCTCTCGACAGCCGTTTGAGATCCCTGACGATTCTTCACTTCCTTCACTTCCTCCTCTTCATATTCCTGAGATCCCTTCCCTTCCGCCTCTACCAAATATCATTTCTCCAAGTAGATAAAGCATAGGCAAACAACGCCCATGCACACCGACTGCCGAAAAGTGATCGGTGTGATGCAAAGATTATTTACAGCGGGTGATGGGCATCGTTAGCCTGCTGGGTTATCGGTGGGGTGGTGATTTAAAGCTTTCTGGTGAGACGATCGCACAAAGAGCAGATTGCTTAGATTTGCACAAAATATGGTTCAAGCTGTCTCTTTTTGCCATTGGCTGAGACCCTCAAACCCAATCGTTGAGTAGTTGCGTCCCGCGCAACTACTCTAATCACTCATCTAAGCAACAAGATACTAGAGGCACAATCCCAGGAGATTGAGGAGGGTGAGGTCGATCGGATTTACGCTGCCATTGAGGAGAGGAGTTGTGACCCGGAGCGCGATCGCGCTGAAAGGATCACAAGTTTTTGTAGATAGAGAGGAACGTGAAGCTTAGAGAGACTTTCGCTCTCGATTCCATGTCATGACCGAATAGCGGTACACTTAGTGCTTAGATACACTTTTGAGAAATCAAGATTTTATTTGACACCGTGTCCTGAATTTTATTGATAGTGCTGCGCAACGCTATTGAGTGCGAAGGCTTTGGTTGTGGTTCTTAGAGCTTCTACCACCGTACTTAGTTAACACGGGCGGCATTCTATAAAACAGGCAATAAAGGACACCTGATGAACATGGGTTGGGTACCGTATCAACCTATCAGGCAGATTCGTTCCAATGGAAACAGTGACGGATGTCCAGGTGTCTATCAACCCTCAAAAAGGTTAGGCGTATCTTTATGTCAATTGCTGTTGGAATGATTGAAACTCTGGGTTTCCCGGCGGTTGTCGAAGCGGCGGACGCCATGGTGAAAGCAGCTCAGGTTACCTTAGTCGGCTACGAAAAAATCGGCAGTGGTCGAGCTACCGTCATCGTCCGGGGCAATGTTTCCGAAGTTCAGGCCTCGATCGCTGCGGGCATTGAGTCGATCAAGCGGGTTAGTGGCGGCTCTGTGCTGTCAACTCACATCATTGCGCGCCCCAATGAGAATCTGGAGTATGTGCTGCCCATTCGCTACACCGAAGCAGTCACGCAGTTTAGAGCTGTGATGTAAAATGTCGCAAATGAGGTTGCTAGGGGCAAAGCTATACCCGACCTTCCGCCTCAACAAGTAACTTTGCAATGGTATATCCTACAGTTAGCCTAAGCGACCTAACGATCGCGATCGGCGACGTGCTGAATGAGCGTCCGTCTGCAGCGCGAGATTAGATTGGCTGTCACCACATCGTTGCCCAAGCAGGAGCGACTAATTTCCGCCTTGAATCAGCGTTGAAGTCTTTGAGCAACGTTTCGGTGACATTGCGACGGGCTATCAGAATACATCTATCTCGATCCACTATTCTGTGTCTGCCGTGATCCGTTCCAACCTACGTGCCGTACGAACATTTCGAACGTGTAGCTGGCAAAGGCGCATCAAACTAAGGCTGATGGTCGAATTAGTTAAACCTCAGAGTGCTCGATCAGCACTTTCACCTTGCCCAATTCCATAGGCAAGGCATTCGCTATGCTGAAGAATTCAAGAGACTCAATTTAGCGGCTCTGAAAAAAGATCAGTTTGAGTTAATGGCATCATAAGATTGATGGCTCACTATCTACTGACATCATCTTCGGTTCCAACTCTCGATTTAGAGCGATCGCCTGTGCATTTGCGAAAGAGCAACTCCTACCTCAATCGAGCATTGTCACTGGATATTGCGATCGCCAGCGGTTTCTTATCGCTGTTCCATACCATGCGGTCTTCTCCCGATCGCTTGACAACGAAAAGGAGTTGAACGTTGACCCAACTAAACCGGCATCCTGACGCCGTTCAAACTACCGCTAATGGCGGTACTCAGCTCAACTTATCCAACGAAACTCCCTAAAAAGAATCAGACTTATGGTCAGTAACCCTCTCACGAACACACCACAATCCACTCCTGGACAATGCCCCTTCCGTGGAACCCGCGTTGGCGGTGCCCTTGGCTCCAAACCGCAAGCCGATGACTGGTGGCCTAACCGACTTCAGGTCGAGCTGCTTCACCAAGATCCGCCTCAAGCTAACCCGCTACGGGATTTCGATTACCAAAAAGCGTTTCAGGCGATCGACTTCGAGCAGTTGAAGAGCGACATCAAGGCGTTACTGACGGATTCGAAGGACTGGTGGCCAGCCGACTACGGCAACTATGGACCTCAGATGATCCGCATGGCGTGGCACGCTGCAGGCACCTACCGGATTGCCGACGGCCGTGGCGGAGCGAGCCGAGGCATGCAGCGCTTTGCCCCGATCAACTCCTGGTGGGACAACGGGAATACCGATAAATCACGGCGGTTACTTTGGCCAATCAAACAAAAGTATGGCGCTTCGCTGAGCTGGGCTGATCTGATGATCCTGACGGGCAACTGCGCGTTGGAGATTATGGGACTAAAGACCTTCGGCTATGGCGGCGGTCGTCTTGATGCTTGGGAAGCAGACCGCGCCACCTACTGGGGGCCTGAATTCTGGAACGGTCAACCGTTCGGAGAAAATGGCAAGCATGGCAAGCAGCAACCTGGTCATCCGGATGAGATGGTCACTCGCGATCTTCGGTGGGTCGGCAAGCCGGACGAGGAATACTACGACCTCGAGAACCCGCTGGCGGCCTCGCACCAAGCGCTCATTTACGTTAATCCCGAGGGTCCGAACGGTGAAGGTGACCCTGTTGGCTCCGCCCGTGATATCCGTGAGACCTTTGCCCGGATGGCTATGAATGACGAGGAGACTGTCGCGCTCATCGCAGGCGGTCATGCTTTCGGCAAAAGTCATGGCATGGTTGCTCCGGATAAGATCGGTCCGGCACCGGAAGCTGCGCCAATTCAGGCAATGGGCATGGGATGGCAGAATCCTGAAGGGACCGGGTTTGCTGAATATACGATGACGAACGGGATCGAAGGATCGTGGACGCCAAACCCGACCCAGTGGGACAACAGCTATCTAGAAAATCTTTTTAAGCACGAGTGGGAGCAGACCAAGAGCCCAGTCGGTGCCATTCAGTGGCAGCCGAGCACTCCCGATGCGCCGAAGACGCCAGACGCTCATAAACCCGGTGTTGAGCACAATCTCATGATGATGACCTCAGACATTGCGTTAAAGGTTGATCCGGCTTATCGTGAAATCTGTCAGCGCTATCTCAATGACTTTGAGCACTTCAGCGATGCGTTCTCGCGCGCCTGGTACAAGCTAACCCATCGGGATTTAGGGCCGAAAACGCGCTATCTGGGTCCGGAAGTTGCGGAGGAAGATCTGCCCTGGCAAGATCCGATTCCGGCGCTTGACCACGACGTCGTCGCCGCCGCCGATATCAGTGCTCTCAAGACCAAGATTTTAGCAAGTGGGCTCTCCGTCTCGGCGCTCGTATCTGCTGCCTGGGCATCGGCGTCAACCCATCGCGGCTCTGACAAGCGCGGCGGCGCAAACGGCGCTCGTATTCGCCTAGATCCGCAAAAGGACTTCGAGATCAACCGCCCACAGGAGCTTAACCAAGTTCTATCGACCCTTGAGCAAATTCAATCAGAATTCAACGGTGCTCAGTCGGGTAATAAGAAGCTTTCGATGGCGGATCTCATTGTCCTCGGTGGTTGCGTTGCGGTTGAGAAAGCAGCGCAGGATGCTGGGGTCAACGTTAGTGTTCCCTTTACCCCAGGGCGGATGGATACGACTCAGGAGCTGACCGATGTCGAAACCTTTGAATGGCTGAAGCCTGTCTCGGACGGTTTCCGTAACTACCACAATGATGCTGTTGGCTATAAGGTAAAGCCGGAGCGTATATTCCTCGATCGCGCCCAGTTGCTCACCCTGACCGCACCTGAGTGGACGGTTCTTGTTGGTGGGCTTCGTGCCCTTGACCAGAATTGGGACTACTCAAAGCACGGCATCTTTACCGACCGACCCGGTGTCTTGACCAACGACTTCTTCCGTGTCCTGACCAGCATGGACTACGAGTGGAAGCCATCTGATGCAAACGAAATGACCTTCAGCATTGACGATCGCCAAACGGGCGAAACGAAGTTCACGGCGAGCCGCTGCGATCTCATCTTCGGTTCAAATGCGGAGCTGCGTCAGGTTGCCGAGGTCTACGGTGCTAATGACGGTCATGAGCGGATGGTTAATGATTTCGTCGCAGCTTGGGACAAGGTGATGATGCTCGATCGCTTCGACGTTCGCTAGTCTGAGCAAGAACCTTTAGGTTTCTAAGCATAGCCTTGGCTGAGATCAGATGTTTAGCCAAGGCTATGCAGCCCCGCAGGCGTAGGTGAGCAGATTATTTGGCGCAATTAGCAAATGAGTAGCGCAATCCCTATAGTCCCTACCTTGCATCAATCTTACTAACATCTTGACCTACACCACCTGTCAATGGTTTCTACTGCCTAATTACCTCAAAGCTAATTAGGGCAAAGATTATAGATGTTCATTTACTGCGCCACTCATTTGCTATTCGTGCCATTATTCCTGCTCACTCACAGCAGCTATGGAGAACGGTAAAGTATAAAGAGGTGTATATTAAGAATTACGAGAGTGTATCCAACGCAGTTAAGAGTTTGGCATTGTACTTTCACTTTTACAATCATCAGCGATTACACAGTTGTTGAGTTATCAGACCCCTGCAAAGATACACTTCAACAGCTAAGTCTAGAGCTTGTATAAATTCTTGCAAGGAAAAACATTTGAATCTGATGAGAGATTTCACCTTAAACTTCTACTAAAGCTGTCTAGACAGAGGGATGCACTTTATTGAGATACATGTAAAATAGTGCCACCACTGTAAGTGACTGAATTATAAGTGGGCTGAATTTAACCTGCGCTGATGCTTAGCCATGGTTTACAGAGATTTGCAATTTTTTGTGCTGATGATTGTCTCTTTCCTATGTGTCATGAGCTGCCAAGTTCGTATGCCACAGATTGATTGGACTATCAGCCCACTTGGACAAAGCGATCGTCCCATTACCCTTAAACTAGGTGGATGGGGATCGAGTCCATCTGAGCAGCGCTTATTCCAGACTGTTCTGACCACCTTTGAAGCCACTCACCCCCATATTCGGGTCAAGTTTGAAACCGTTGCCGATCAATACATGGATGTGCTCAAAACCCGATTGATTGGGGATGCTGCACCCGATGTCTTTTTCCTCGACAGCTTTGAAGCTCCTTCTTTGATGGCTAATCAGGTGTTGGAACCACTCAACGCCTACCTCACGCCAGACTTTGACTTAGCAGATTTTGAGACAACGCTGCTGGCTGCTTTCCAGCAAGACAGCATCCTCTACGGATTACCCAAAGACTGTTCTTCGCTGGCGCTGTTTTACAACAAGCAAGCATTTGCTGAAGCTGGCATTGCTCAGCCACCCGCTACTTGGGATGAGCTGCTGGCAGATGCCCAACGCTTGACGCGCGATCGCGATCAAAACGGCAAAATTGACCAGTATGGTTTGGGCATATTGCCCGATTTGGCTCGCCTCGTCTACCTGATGCGGGCTTTTGGAGGAGCTGCGATCGACCCGCAGGGCAAGGCGACATTTGCTTCAGAAGCTGCCCTGAAAGGCTTGAACCTGATTGTGCAGCCCTATCAAGATCGCATCGCTGCGCGTCCGCCAGACGTTGGCACAAGCTCTGGAACAGAAATGTTTGGTCAGGGCAAAGCAGCTATGGTAATTGAAGGCAACTGGGCAATTCCATTCCTACAAGAGACGTTTCCCGCTCTGCCATTTGCCACGGCTGAAGTGCCTCGTATCCAAGACCAATCTGGCACTATGGTCTATACCGTTGGCTATGTGATGAACCGCCGATCGCAGCACAAACCGGAAGCTTGGGAGTTGATCCGCTATTTGACGGGTAAAACAGGCATGGCGCTTTGGGCTAAAGGCGGCAGTGCATTACCTAGCCGTCATTCAGTGGCACAGCAACTGCACTATGACCGCGATCCGCTGCGATCGGCCCTAGTGGCAGGTATTCAGTATGCAACTCCCTGGCAGCTTGGACAGTATCCTACAGCCATTATGAACAGCTTTAACAATCAATTTATCAGCGCTATTTTAGGAGAACAACCGCTGAGACAGGCGTTGCAACGGGCAGAAGACAGCGCGAATCAGCAAATTCAGGCAGCAGAGCAATAAGAAACGATTGGAGAAAACAACCATGCTCAAGCGCAGACGGCGATCGCACTTGACAACACCGGGAATCAGAACTGAGGGAGCCGGTTATCTGCTGATGGCTCCTGCGATCTTGGGGCTAGGATTTTTTACGATTGCTCCGATTCTATTTGCCATATTTTTATCCTTTCAAAAAGTGAAGCTGTTGGGTGGAATTGAGTATGAGTTTGTTGGGTTGCGCAATTTTGCTCGCTTGGCGGCAGACGATCGCCTCTGGATTGCCTTGAAAAATACAGCAGAGTATGTCGCGATCGTGGTTCCGGCCCAAACCGTCTTAGCCTTGGCTTTGGCTGCAACCTTAAATGCTGGAATCAAAGGTCAAAATATCTGGCGAATCCTGTTCTTTCTGCCCACCATTACATCATCAGCAGTGCTGACGCTGATCTTTATGTGGATTTATAACGCAGATGGCTTACTCAATCAGGCTCTAGCTTTGGTCGGGCTGCCCACCTACAACTGGTTGAGTGATCCTAATGTCGCCCTCAAAGGCATCATGATCATGAACATCTGGTCAACAGCCCCATTTTTTATGGTGATCTATCTGGCAGCCCTACAAGATATTCCGCGATCGCTCTACGAATCAGCAGAAATAGATGGAGCTAATAGCTGGCAGCAATTTCGCTATATTACATTGCCGCAGTTACGCCCCGTCACATTCTTTGTGGTAGCAATGGGTGTGATTGGTACATTTCAATTGTTTGATCAGTCCTATATCTTTTCCGGAGGTTCAGGTGGACCCAACAACGCCACCCTTACCGTTGTTTTATTAATTTATCAGTCTGTCTTCCGCGATCTCCAGTTAGGGTATGCAGCGGCGATCGCTTTCTTGTTAGCCATTGTCATTATTACTGTTACCTTAATTCAACAGCACATCTTTGGTCAAGAATCCACTTAAATTTAAATTTTATTTCCGTCTTATGAAATTCTCAATTCATCCCTTTAACTTTCGCTGGGTTCTCTATGTTTTGTTAGGAGTTTACGCGATCGTGACGCTGATCCCTTTTCTCTGGGCTTTATCCGCGTCCTTTAAACCGCTATCAGAAATTATTGCAGGCGACTTCTTTCCCCATCACTTTACGTTAGACAACTATCGCCAAATCTTTTTAGAACAGCCTCTATTTCTGCGATGGCTATTCAACAGTGTATTCATTGCCGTCTGCGTCACGGTGCTCAATCTTCTGTTTAATTCTATGGCGGGCTATGCTCTGGCAAGATTACAGTTTCGGGGTAAGCAGTTCTGGTTTCTGGTCATCCTGGCGGTTCTAGCCGTTCCGGCGCAGGTGACGCTAATTCCAACTTTTTTAATTCTCAAGTCATTCGGCTGGCTTAATTCCTATCAAGGTATGGTCATTCCGGGTATGATTAACGCTACCTTTATCTTTATGATGCGACAATTTTTTATTAATTTTCCGCGATCGCTAGAAGAAGCCGCCGCATTGGATGGACTCAACACCTTACAGATCTTTTGGTACATTGTTTTACCGCTGGCAAAACCCGCGATCGCAGCGCAAGCAGTCTTCATATTTATGGGAAGTTGGAACAACTTCTTGTTACCTGTAGTGATTCTATTTGAACCCGAAATGTTTACCTTGCCCTTAGGGCTCAATACCTTTAAGGGTCAATATATTAGCTATTGGAATTACATCATGGCAGCTTCCATGATGTTTACGCTACCTATGTTCGGCCTATATATCTTTTTCAACCGCTACTTTATTCAAAGTGTTACCTTTACAGGAGGTAAGGGGTAGGGCATTGCTTTGATGAAACTTACCCTCTGAGTAACTGCTGATACTGTGCAGGAGTATCTAAATCAATGGCTCCCTTTGGGAAGGAAACCTGAAAAATTCTTTCAGCATGCCGCTTGATTAAAGACTTAGCTCCAACGTTTTTTAGCGTCATCAGCTCTATAAATAGAGAACGATCAAACAGGGCTGGCACACCGAGAGTATTTTCATAGGCAGAAGCGATAATTGGGCTTTGAGTAGCTCGATATGCCTCGACTAATTGATTCAGTAAATGATGAGAAACAAAAGGTTGATCACATAGAATAATGACTACTGCGTCCAAAGCCTGGTTGATGGCTGTTAGTGCCGTCATTCCAGCAAAAATTGAAGTACCCATGCCTTCTGCCCACTGCTGATTCTCAACAATGTGTACGGCGAGGGCACAAGCCTCTAATTTCATTCGCTCAGCCTGTGAACCCAATACAACAACAACTGGGTCACAGCAAGAAGCGATCGCCACTTCAGCAACGTAGCGCAGCAGGCTACGCCCTTGATACAATAATAATTGTTTGGGCGTTCCCATCCGGGTAGAGGCTCCTGCTGCTAGAATCATTAAGCCAATGGTGGGCATATAAGTTCTGGATTGGGATGATGAATGGGAGCTTTGCGATCTCTTAGCATCCCGCCTATATGTTTGGTAAGAACAGCTTGAATTTCTGCCACGATCGCCAACGCAATTTCCTCAGCAGTTTCAGCGCCAATATCAAGCCCAACGGGATAATGAAGGCGTTGCTGTTGAACGTGAGTTGGGGCAAACCCTTCAATGTGTAAATCCTCCAACAATTGCTGAGTTCGTTGTTTCGGTCCAAGTACTCCTAAGTAGCGAATAGGAGAGGGTAACAGCGTTCTTAACAAGGTCCGATCATGTAGGTAGTGATGCGTCATGACTACAGCGATCGTGCGTGAGTTGAGCGTGAGATTGGCTTCAAGTTCATCAGGATGGCAAACAATGATTTTGTCTGCTTGTAGAAAGCGATCGCGAGTTGCGTAAGTCGATCGATGATCAATGACTGTGACATGCCAGCCAAGCTGCTTTGCCAGTTGCACCACTGGAATCGCATCATACCCTGCCCCAAAAATCAGCAGTGGTACAGGCGGATGAATCACTTCGATCAGCACTTCAACAGAACCGTGATCCAAAGTATAGGAGATAACTTGAGTTTTCCCTTTCGCAAGTACCCTATAAGTGTCCTCCAACAAACGGGTTACCAGTTGAGGATTCGCGATTCTGTTCGCAACTGTACCGTCAGATTTTAAGAACAGTCGATCAGCAACTTGGACGTTAACGTCTCCTTTAACTTGAAAGACAGTGGCGATCACGCCCAGTTGATTCTGCTGACAACATTCTGCAATAAACTCAAGCTGGCCCTTAGCAGACTCTGTATTTGGTGACTCAATCAGCACTTCGACGACACCCTTACAGCCCATGCCCATGCCCCAAATTAAGTCATTACTAGCAGTCGTGTCGTATTGGACAAGGATAGGTTCGGAGTCTTGAAGCAGTAACAGTTTTGCCCGTTCAAACACATCACTTTCCAGACAGCCACCGCTAATCGCCCCCACCCTTTGACCTGCTTCGGTCAACAACATCCGTGCGCCTGGTCTACGATAGACAGAACCCATTGTTTTGACGACGGTGGCGATCGCCGATCGTTGACCAGAACTCTGACTCTGTTCAAATGCCTTGAGGATAGCTTGTAACTCTTTCATTACAGTGAATTCTCTAATGGCTGTAAGTTGGGTTTCATACCTCAACCCAGCCTACAGTGAAAAGATTTGTCAGCTAACCCGATCAAGTTAAACGTTGGTCTCAGGCAATTAACTTATCGGGTGTAAGTGGTAAACTGCGGAACCGCTTGCCCGTGGCGTGATAGACCGCGTTGGCAATGGCTGCTGAGACACCCGTAATGCCAATTTCACCGACACCGCGCACACCTGCGGGATTGAAATTGAGATCAGGTTCACCAACAAAGGTAACATCAATGCGGGGAGTATCTGCATGGGCAGGAATATGATACGTCGCAAGATCGTAGACGACGGGATAGCCATTGTTTGGATCAAAATGGCATTCTTCCATAAGAGCATGCCCAATGCCCATTATTACCCCTCCGCGTACCTGGCTGGCAGCGGCTTTGGTATTGATGATGCGCCCAACATCCATTACTGATACCCAACGGGTGACTCGCAGTCGCCCAATCTCTTCATCAACGGTGACTTCGCAAAAGTGAGCACCCCAAGACTGAAACGCCCATTTTTTGGTTTCGTCACCCGGCGCAGAGGACGCAGAGGCTTCGATCGCCGCTCGTCCTGACCTTTGAAGCGCTGCACATGCCTCAGTTGCAGTGGTGCAGTTGGCGGTTTTGAGGATATCTTGACAGGCTTTCATGACAGTTGGGACGAGAGATGCGGTCATTTGGGAACCGCCTGCTAACCCGCCATCCGGCAGCAGTGAATCACCCATCTCTACCCGCACTTTTTCAACAGAAATTCCCAAGGCATCAGCGGCTGCAATTGCAACGACAGTATACGATCCTGTCCCCATATCATTTCCAGAGGTAAGAACGTGGACGGTTCCATCGGGCAGCAAGCGTACCTTTGCAGAGGTTGTGCCGCGAAGACCAGGGTAAGTAGAAGCCGCCATACCCCAGCCAACGAGCTTGCCTTCGCGAGTTAGCGATCGGAGCTGGGGTCTGTCTTTCCAGCCAAAGCGCTCTGCCCCCACTTTGAGACACTCAGCGAAATGCTTGGCAGAGAAGGGCAAGCCCTTGCGCTGATGCTCCTTTGACTCGTTCTTTAACCGCAGTGCTACCGGATCTAGCTTCATCGCCCAGGCCAGTTCATCCATCGCAGACTCCAGCGCCCACATGCCGGGATTTTCACCAGGCGCCCGCATAAAGGTCGGTGTGCCAACGTTCATCACTGCCAACTCTTGAGTAAGCAGCAGATTAGGAGAGGTGTACAGGGCTGGCGTGACAGCGGTACAAGGCTCTGTGAATACATCTACAGGAGATGTAATCGATTTTGCTTCGTGGGCGATCGCGCTCAACATACCATCCGTCGTTGCCGCTAGACGAATCGTTTGCTCCGTTTCAGAGCGATGCCCTGTGTTAGCCGTCATCTGTCGGCGGCTCATGACCACCTTCAGCGGACGCTTGATTTGGCGAGCGGCAGCGACCGTCAAAATTGCATGGGGCCAGGGGAAAGCCTTAGAGCCAAATGCTCCGCCTAAGAAGGGAATAACAATGCGAACTTTTTCCGAGGGTAGTCCAAATAGATCCGCATAGGTACGCTGGCTCAACGCAAGCCACTGGGATGGCTCATAGATCGTGAGGGAATCTGTCCCTTGCCATTGGGCGATCGTGGCATGGGGTTCCATCGGCGCATGGAGTTCAGTCGAAGTCGTGTAGGTTGCCTCTATCTTCATAGCGGCACTAGCTATGCCTGTGACAACATCCCCTTTCGCAAACTTTAACTCCTCACCCATCTGAGGTGGGGCTTCCTTGAAAACCGCGTTCTTAGCCTCCACAATGGGTTTCTGAGCATCATACTCGACTTTCACCAGGTGGGCACCCTGTCTTGCCCGTTCAAAGGTGTCTGCAATCACTAAACCAATGATTTGCCCTGCGTAGTGGACTCTGTCATCCGACAGCGGCAACCGCGCTTCATAAATTTTCGACTTCATAAAGTCGTTGCTGGGCTTGAACACCTGAGGCGCATTTTTGTGGGTGAAGATGGCAATTATGCCGGATGCCTGTTCTGCCTCGCGAGTATCGATCGTCTTGATTCGTCCATTCGCAATAGTAGAAGTGACCACATACCCATGTACTAGGCCTGCAATTTCGTGATCTGCCGAGTAGATCGCAGTACCCGTTACTTTTGCCTGTCCATCTTTGCGGCTAACCGCTGTCCCCATCACCTTGTTCATACAATCCCTCCTCCTTTGGCTGAAACGGTGAGGGCGCGTCTAATCGCCCGCTTGGCTAACTCAACTTTAAAGCCGTTGTATTCAAGCGGCTTGGCTCCTTGCAACGCAAGCTCTGCTGCCTGCTGAAAGGTTTCGGTATTCGCAGCTTTGCCCACCAAAAATGACTCTGCTTCCGTAAATCGCCAAGGCTTGTGCGCCATGCCGCCCATTGCCAGTCGGGCTGTTTTGATGCGGTTATCTGCAAGCTCAACCGCCGCCGCGACTGAAACTAGCGCAAAGGCATAGGAATCGCGATCGCGTAGTTTGAGATACACGCTGGACTTGGCAAATGGAGCAGGAGGCAAGATGACTGCCGTAATGAGTTCTCCTGGTTCCAGAGTTGTGTCCCGTTGCGGGGCATCGCCCGGTAGTCGATGGAAGTCGGTAAAGGGGATTTGGCGCTTGCCTTTAGAGCTTTCCACTTCCACGATCGCATCCAGCGCTGCCAGAGGAACGCACATATCGGAGGGATGCACCGCCACGCATTGGTCACTAGCTCCCAGTAAGGCGTGTATGCGGTTAATACCTGTCAGTGCCGCACAGCCTGTGTCGAGTTCTCGTTTATTGCAGGCGAAGGCAGTGTCATAGTAGTAGGGGCAGCGCGTCCGTTGCAGCAGGTTACCGCCCACAGTCGCAACATTGCGAATTTGCTGGGACGCTCCGAGCAAAATGGCACGCGTTAGCATGGGATAGCTGCGCCGGACTTCGGGATGGTCAGCTACGGCGGTGTTGCTGACCAGGGCGCCGAGGCGTAGACCCTCTCCCGTTGGCTCAATCCGCGTCATTTCTAAGCGAGTAATATCAATCAGTTGGGAGGGTTCGTCTAAAAAGACTTTCATACGATCGACCAGATTGGTGCCGCCTGCAATGAACATCGCATTGTTGTCCGTTGATGCCTGCTGGACAGCTTCTTTCACCGAGGTGGCACGGACATAGGAAAAGTTTTTCATGCCGAAACTCCTGCTTCCTGCATAAACATTGCTGCTGCGGGTGAAGGTGGCGCTTGCCCAGTGACTTGCTGGACGGCAGCAACAATCCCGTTGTAAGCACTGCAACGACAAAGATTACCGCTTAGCCGCTCTTTAATCTCAGCCTCAGAAAGATTCGTTAGCTGGGGGAGATTATCAAAATCTTCTGTCACGGCGCTGGCACAGCCGCGTTTAACTTCATCCACTAAGGCAACAGAGGCGCAGATTTGTCCGGGCGTACAGTAGCCGCACTGAAACCCGTCGTTTTCAATAAACGCAGCTTGCACAGGATGCAGCACATCTCCCTTTGCCAGTCCTTCAACGGTGACAATTTGTTTGCCCTCCTGCATGACTGCCAACGCGAGACACGAGTATACTCTCTGTCCATCTACCAGCACCGTACAGGCTCCACACTGCCCATGGTCACAGCCCTTTTTACTGCCAGTCAGTCCCAGTCGTTCGCGTAACGTATCCAGCAGTGTGACTCGTGGCTCGATCGCCAGAGTTTCTTGCTTATCGTTAATACTCAGCGTTACAGATATCTCGCCTTGTCCAGGAATAGAAGCAGGCTTTTCACTTTGAGCAGATGTTGCTTGACTGAGCAATGAGGGAGCAGCGATCGCTGCTCCTGCTGCGGTCAACGCCTGCCCTAAAAAATTTCGTCGCGCTCTATGGTTTTTTCCGTTTTCAGGGGGATGCATCGACAGTGCCTCTAGTTAGCGTCCGAATCTGTGTCATGCTTGCGAGTAAATCCCAATTCGGTACAGTTCACCCTCTACATAAGGACATAAATTAAGTTAAGAATTACAGAAAGTTGAGAATTACAGAGCCTTCAACAACATAAAAGCACCAAGATAGATATAGGGCGCTTCCGCTTCATTGGGAGTGCCATAGTAGGGAATCAGGTGCAAGTCAATTGCCAGCCGATGCCGTTTTTTGGCAATCTTGGGCGGGATGCGACTTTGCAGTGCCGCATTGAGTTGATGCTCCACTGTCGCCATGTCGCTCAGTTTGTCGGGGTGATAGCGCACCCCATTGCCACTCGGCACCCCTTCAAGCTGTTTCACTATATGTTCGATGCTATCGCCCCGACTGGCTGCCCGCAGCAGGATTTCAAACAGGTCTTCAGCGCTGTCGTTGAGGTTAGGTGTCATCTTTTCCCCGTTTTATCACCTCTGCACTTTCACAGTGAGGGCAGCGAACCCTCTCTGACCATCGCAGTTGGCGCACCATCCGATAACATTTAGCATCATCAATCAGGTTGTTAAGGTTGAACATTGCTCTGCTCAAAGCTTGTAGTCTCTTTGTATCTTATCAATTCTCTCTCATACCTCGACCTCCCTGAAACAGCTATAGAGCCTATTTCAATGTTAGAGTTGAATCCAACTTTGATTAAATCCCATCCGAACTATCAAAATCTACGTTCCTACGGCATTATAGCTCCCTAATTCTGTCCGAACTATTGCTAGATACTTTCTGTAAAGATTGTCTTCGTCTTAGCTACTTTGAGTGTATGAGTTTTAACACTCAAGTTCTTTCAGATTCTTACCGTGATTTATTAGATTCCTATGGAGCTAGCGAATCTGCTTCGGTGTCATTCCAGTGTGGCGTTTAAACTGTTGCGTCAGATGGCTTTGACTGGAGAAGCCGACTTGTAGGGCGATGTCTGCGATCGCCAAATCTGTTTTCGACAGCATCAATTTCGCCTGTTTCACACGCTGTTGAATCACGTACTGATGGGGCGAAATCCCCATTGCTTGCTTAAACAAACTCGCAAAGTAAGTCGGGCTGATGTTAACAACACTTGCCAGTTCCACCAAGGATAGATCTCGATTTAGGTAAGTGTGAATATAATCAATCGCCTGCTGCAACTGGGTACGAGTGATGCTGCTGTTTTGTGATGCGATCGGTTGCGTGACAGTCGAATAGTGTCGCAGTAAATGAATTGCCAGGATTTGAGTAACTGATTCGACATATAGTTTCCCCATCATCCCACCCGATCGCAACTCAGCGAACAGCAGCATGCCAATCTGGTGAAGTTGCAGATCTTGCTGACCGAAGCTATGCAAAAGCTCAAACCGATTTGAATCAATATCGGAAGCTTCAGCAACGTGTTGAATCAGTTCCGGTTTTAAGCAAATGAATAGCGGAGCGCAAATGACACCACTCTTATCTCGACACCAGTAACTTGGTTGTCCAGCAGGGACAAAGAGATTGTCCCCTTCGTAAAGGATTGATTCATGCAGGCGATCGTCCCGTTTTTGAATCATAGGGGCAGGATTCCCCAAGTGCAAGCTGAGCCAATGATCTGAGAAGGCTGGGAGTTCCACCTCATAAGTTGAAACAGGACTTTGAAGCTGCTCAACCAAAATGCCATTCCAGTTCATTTGACGACTGGAGAGTATCCGTGGTTTATTGAACCGTTGGCTGAGTTCGAGCGAGTTGAGCAGGTTGCTAGCCATAGAGCTTGCTCTTACCAATTACTTGCAGTTACAAAGCAGACACTTTACTAGCCCGACGCTAGCACAGAAAAAGCGTTTTCCAGTCAGGAACCTAAGATGACATCGACGTATTAAAGCATAAGCTAGCGATCGATACTTCTCTCCTTAGACAGACTTTACCAACTCAGCCAAGAGTCAAGCATTCAGCAAAACAAAATTGTTCCCGCCTATTAATTCTATGGTATCGATTTCATCGGCTTGTACTGGATAAGATTGTTTCAACAACTCAGCGACTTCTTGCGCGATCGCAATCAGAGCATCATTAACTCTAGAGTCACAGAGAGAATGATTCTGAGGTGTAATCTCATCCTCAGAATCATTCTTGAATTGTAATGTTGAATGCGTCATTAGGATCATTCTCAATAAACTTCTTAGTGCATAGCACTCTAGGTGGGCAATACCAGCACCTCGTGGATTGCTGTTGCTGCATTTCCGCCTGTTTGGGTGCCACCACCAAACACAAAGATTCGGTTGCCAATTGCCGATGCTCCCAATCCATGTCGTGGAGTTGGCAAGGGCGGCAATGCTTCCCACACGTCGGTTTCCGGGTCGTATACCCAACTTTCGGCAAAAACTTTTTGCTCTGGAACCCACTGTTCGCCGCCAAACACGTAAAGTTTGCCGTTGAGTGCGGTTGCAGCCAGACCCCCTTGGGCTTGAGGCAGCGGCGATCGTGTTTCCCAACGATCGCGTTCTGGATCGTAGACCTCAAGATTTGGCACATTCACCTGCTGCGTCGTGCCATCAGCATTCTTAGAAAACTCGCGCCCCCCGACCACATAGATCTTTCCATCAATGACAGCCGACGCTGCACTGTTTCGCGCTGTGGGTGCATTGGCACGGGCTGTCCAACGCCCTATCGTCGGATCAAAGACTTCGTTTCGCACACTATCAATGTGGTCATTGAACAGCCGAGCATCCTCAGTAGCTCGAACGCGCCCACCAATCAGGTATATCTTGTCATCGACCACTGCGGATACACCCTCGGCACGAGCCGCTGGCAGGTCAATCCCTCCAGTCCAAGTATTAGAAGCAGGATCGTAGACGAACATTGTCGGCTGCGCCCGCCAGTCTGGAAATCCACCTGTGAAACCACCCACACCATAGAGCAAGCCATTGACTGCCGACAGCGTAATGTGATGTCGGGCTTCAGGAAGCGGTCTCAAGGCTGTCCATGTATCGTTGACCGGATCATAAGACTCGAAATGCGCTGAGAACCCGGTGTTTGGGCTGAGTAAACCGCCGACCACGTAAATTTTTCCGTCCAAAACTTCTGGATATAGCTCTTGCCGAGCGACTGTTGGCGGTGCAGCTTCAGTCCAATAGGGCAACTGGCTTTGTGCTTGACTGAGCACGGGCGAACCTAGCGCTATGAGTGAAAAGACCAACAGCGACAGGAAAATCAAATACCTAAATCTACGCAACATAATACAGACTCCATCTCAACCGATTGGACGTGGATTTGGCAGGCGAACCAACCCGCTAAAATTCTTGCCAGGATACCAGGGCGTTTGGAGAAGGTTGTCAAAGCCGGGAAGGCTTTCCATGTGTTCCACCATTCGGGTACGCATTGAATCATCAGGTAACGATCCTCTTAGTGCCCCCATATTTTCAACAACGTGATCGGGGTTTGTAGTTGCGGGAATCGCACAGGTTAGAGCCGGGTGAGAAATCACATACTTGAGAAAAAACTGCGCCCAGTTCTCGCAGCCAATTTCACTGGCAAAATCGGGTAGTGGTTGCCCCTTTACCAATTCAAAGAGGCGGGCTTTTTCAAAGGGCATGTTGGCTAAGACGGCTGTTCCTCGCGCCGCTGCCGCAGGGAGAATTCTGTCTTCAACTCCACGTTGACGAATTGAGTAGCGAAGTTGAACAAAGTCTAGATCGCCGTTCTCGATCCATCTCTCAAGCGCAGCAAAATATAACGGATCGTGGTGGGTAACGCCCACGTAGCGAATTTTACCTTCTGCTTTCCATGCTTTTAACAAGGGCAAAATTGCATCTACATTCACCAAGCTATGAACCTGCATTACATCAATGCGATCGCGTGATAATCGCGTCATTGATTGTTCTAACTGACGCTGCGCTTGGCTGCGATCGCCCAGATACTCACCAGTTGCCCAGGTTTTGTCAGCAATAAACAAGTCATTGGTCAAGTCGAGTGTTCTGGCAAATTCGCCCACGTTCACTTCCGACATCCCATAGAGCAGTGAGGTATCGACCACTCGCCCGCCTGCATTCCAAAAGCGGCGCATTACTTGCTGAAGATGATCGCGGGGCTGATTAGATAAAGTATCAAAGGTCATAAACGTTCCCAGACCGATTGCAGGCAGTTTCTCCTTTGTACGCGGAATTTCCTTCGTGATGATTTGCGATAGTTGGGTTGAAGCAGGTTGCGACGGTTGAGTTTGAGTTTGATTCTGTGCCCGTGCCGTCTTCAAAAAAGTGGGTGTTAAGGCAGCGGTGGCGGCACCAAATCCTAACAGTCCAAGTACCGACCGACGGGAAACATTTCGCCTAATTGCTGGACGGGTTGCCTTCATTGTGCGTTTTCTTTGTAATGAGTTGAAGATGAAATATACCGAATTTGAATTAAGCGTAACCGCCGTTAGCGCGAAGAACTTGAGCATTAACCCAGCCCCCGTCCGTTTCTGCCAGGAATGAAACGACACGCGCAATGTCGAGGGGTTCTCCATGCCGCTCCATTGGAGCAAGCTTGCTGAGATGCTCAATCTGTTCTTGAGTCTTGCCTCTCCCGCAAACAGGCAGTGCTTTTCAATTTGCTGATTTACCGCACTAACAGCCTCAGAGAAGGATTCATACTTGGCAGGTTCGCTAAGGGTCTCCGTTCAGTAATTCGAGACGCAAAATCTTTGTGCTTAATCATTTTATCCACCACCTTAAAATTGTAGAGTTGACCAGGACGAATTATTCGCGATTACGCTTGTGCCTGGGTTAGCAAAAAGATACTTTACCTAAGTGGCGGTGCAATCGTTGCCCAACGCTCAGCAAGTTTGCCCTCTGCTAATCTCCAAAGTACAAAGCCCTTAAACTCCATCTCTTTACCTGTGGAAGAATCAGTCCCACGCCATAGACACCGCACCATAACCTTGTCGCCTTCAGCGATCGTGTCCTCGACTGTAACGCGCAAATCGGGATACTTTGCGTATGCTTTCTCCATCGTCTGCTTAACTAGATCGGGACTCACCAATCCTGCAAAAGGTTCTTCATGATCTATAAAGTTAGGTGCAAAGTTTTGGTAAGCAATGGCAGAATTCTTGCGGTTCACAATCTCTTCAAAATGATTGTGAACGAATGTTTTATTCTGTTTAAGTGTTTGTTCCATAAGGTGAGAGAAATCCATAGATTTGAGTTACGTAATGTTCCATCCATCTGAAGTGTAGTAAGTCTCCATACTGGATTACTCTCAGGTTCTTATGGCAGTTTGTCACATTCTTATAGTGTTGAGTGAACCCGACACTTTTGGTGGCGTCGCACGAGCTGTGCGCCTGCCCAACACACACTTGGAGGGATTTCGCCAACCCAGTTAGCAGACAGTTACTTAAGGGCTGCTATTGCCTCAATCTCAACTAATGTTTCTGGGGAGGCGAGCGAGGCAACACCGATGCCAGTAATCGCGGGGCGTGAGTCTGCCAGAAATTGCGCGAGAATTGGCGCAATATCGTCAAAGAATTCTCCAAGTTCACCGCGAATGTAGATGCGAAGATTCAGCAAATTCTCTACGGAACTTCCCGCTGCATCTAGGACGATCGTTAGGTTATTTAGCACGTTCTTTAGTTGCCCCTCGACAGTATGGGATGAGACTTGGAAATTCATGTCCCAGTCAACCTGACCAGAAATGTAAACGACACCCGATGCGGTATCGTTTACAGCGTGGGACAATCCGTGCGGTTTGCCATCATAACGTTGTGGCGGGTTAACAAGTTGCTTTCTCATGGTGTCTAAGTCCTTTTCTATATATTTATCTGGAGTGTAGTCAGTTCCGATACCTGGTTTCTTTCAGATTTTTAGGGCAGTTTGTCAGATTCTTATGGTGTTACTGCGCGATTGATAAAGCTTCCCATCACATTGCTCTGAATGCCCAAGACGTTCTTACCCATCTGGTTTAAACTGCGTCAAGCTCAGTCTGACGACAACCCGTGATAAAGACATTGGCACCTTCATCGACAAATCGCTTGATTGTGGCAAGACCGATGTCGCTAGTGCCGCCGTGACTAGCGCAACTTTTCTTGAAAGTTTTTGTAACATCGTGCTTTCCTGGTCGAGTTCAGGAATTGCAAATTTGATTACGTCTCGTTCAAGCATTCGAGCCGCCATCAATTTTCAGGCTCGCGCCCGTGACAAAAGCGGCTTCAGGGCTGGCGAGATAGGAAACCATGCCAGCCACCTCGTCGGCCTGTCCATAGCGACTGAGGGCAGTCAGCTTAGTCACCTCTACGGCAAAGCTTCCATCAGCGGGATTCATATCGGTGTCAATCGGGCCAGGTGGGATGTTGTTGACGGTGATGCCGCGAGACCCCAGATCGCGGGTAAGACCACGGGTAAAGCTGGCGATCGCCCCCTTCGTCAACGCATAGACTGAGAGGCCGACATAGGGGGTGATGAAATCACTGCTGACGCTGCCAAGCATAATGATCCTTCCCCCCTCACCCATGTGACAAATAGCCTCTTGAGTGGCGACAAAAACGCCTTTGATATTCACCGCCACCAATCGGTCAAACTCCTCGATCGAGAACTGGTCGATCGGCGCGACGACGGCAACTCCTGCGTTATTAACAAGAATATCGAGACGATCGAAGGTGTTGACGGTCTCAGTTACAGCATGTTTTACCGCTTCTACATCAGCACTGTCAGCCCGAATTGCCAAAGCTTTTCCCCCTGCCACTTCGATATCTCGAACCACCTGAGCCGCTTTTTGGGGCGAACTGGTGTAGGTGAGCGCAACGGCGGCTCCATCGTGAGCAAGACGTTTGGCGATCGCCGCTCCTAACCCGCGTGAACCGCCCGTAACCAGTGCCACTTTGCCTGCCAGTGTTGTCGTCATGGTGGACTCCTTTATGGGTGAAATTTTTGATTCAAGCTTGTGCTTCGATCAGTTTGCCGATGGCATCTGCAATCATCGTTTGCCCCCTGACTGTTTGAACGTGGCTTCCCCCTTCAAACACAATATGACCAGAATTGAAGCCGCGCATCATCTCGCTGTAACTGTTGACGGCTTCGGGCGAAAAGCCGAAGCTGGAAATCGTTGTCTGCCACTCGCTTTCGGGGACAGCGACAGCCTGCACCTCACGGTTGAGAACGGCTGCAAAAGCGGCGGCGACATCGTTTGGCGAATAATCTGCTGCGCCGTGCAGTTCGATGATGCGCTTGCCCGTCCAAGTTTCGGTCATCGCTTGGGCAACGGCTCGTCCGATATCGGTGGCGCAAACCATCGGAATTTTGCGCTCAAGCGGCGTGTAGAAGCTCGGCAAAATGCCCTGCTCAGCGGCAACCTGCGCCACGCTGCCCCAATTTTCCAAAAATGCCGATGCCCGCAAATAAGCGACGGGAATTTCTAAGTCGCCGAAAATCGTCTCCAACATGTGCGTCGTCAAAATATTTCCCGTGCCCGAAGCGTGTTGCGAGCCGACCGAAGACAGCAATACGACTTTCTGCGCGCCGGAATTTTTGATGGCGGCAACGTAACGCTCACCGATTCCTCTCGCCACTACGAACATATCGGCGACGTTGTATGCAGGCGGATTCATCGCGTAAACAGTGTCCGTGTTCTGCATCGCATTGGTCATCGCTTCTAAGTCGCTTAGGTCTGCAAAAGCAACGTCCGCGCCTTTGTCCCGCCAAGCGGCGGCGGTTTTGTCCGAGCGCAAAACGACCCGCACGGACTGATTTTTCTCAAGCAAAGCGTCAGCAACCGCAGAACCCGTCTGCCCAGTCGCACCGAAAACTACATACATAAGATTTGCCTCGTGACTCTATAATTATCCGCGTCAGTAGACCTTCTCATTTCACCTCTCGCGTTCGGCAAGAGATGGAACACGGTCATTTCTAATCAGGCGAACAGAAACGATTCGCTTGTATTCAAGAAAATCAAGTGCACAAAGGGCAAATAGACTCAGCGGTATTGCCCACTGGCACGAAGCGAACGCCTGTCAACTGCTCGGACATTTCCCCAGATGCTTTCTCATTGTGTCTAATCTCTAAATGAATAGTTTTTCAGACGTTCTACGATTTTTGTCCTGTACTTAGATTTCGGACAGATTTAAGCAATACGGCGATGCGCTGGTTTGCAATCAGACATGCGATACCGGACAGGAAACATGCGATCGGAACAATCAGCAGCCCAAATCTAAGTCCATTTGGCATCTGTGCCGCTGTAGCTGCATCGCTAATCATGCCAACAAACAAAGGCCCGAGAGCTGGACCCAGAAGAGAGGAACCTATCAGTCCAAGACTAGACGCCATCGCCTCCTTACCCTTACCTGCCACAAGGTGTGCAGTGCCAAAAACCCATGGCAGGATAAATGCAAAGGAAAGCATGCCTGGCACCAACAAGAGAACGGACATCCATCCGGTCGGCACGAACAACGCTGCCGTTGTTGTCACAGTGGTAATCAGGAAGAGAACGGCAGGAGGCAGAAGCAATCTCTTTGTCCCGGAGCGAACTGCGCGGTCTAATTCGCGTCCGCCTAAGAGCGATCCGACGATTCCCATCAGTCCCTGCAAAAGCCCAATTGCCAGTCCGGCTTCGGTGGCGGTGAAGCCATGGGTACGGATCAGGAAAGGCGCGCAAAAGATGTAAAAAGGGACTGTGGCAAAACCGACGGCGATGGCAGTGATGAATAGCCAACGGAATGCCGGAGACGAAAGCAACTTCAGGCTCGATTGCAAAAACGGTTCGACATTGCCTGCCATTGGCTTAAGCGGCGGGGTCGGTTCTACAACGAACGTAGCTAACAGGGTGAGCAACCCTCCGATGGCTCCGGCACCAAATAGGGCAACGCGCCAGCCTAACGTATCGCCGATCGCGCCGCCAACAGCAAATCCGACCATAGCGCCGAGCGGAATGCCCATGGAGAAAATGCCTAGCGCTAGACCGCGACGTCCTGGGTTGATTTTGCGCGCAATCAGTTTATGTCCTAAAGGAGTGCAGCCAGCCACACCAAACGCGACACCAAACCGCGTCAGAACCAAAAACACTAAACTCGCGGACAAACCGCCCAGCGCTGTCATCGCGCTGCAGCACAAGAGACACGAAATGAGGACAAAACGGGGCGATCCGCGATCCGAAGCACGGGCAAGCGGCAACAAGAAGAGTGTAAAGCAGACTGCAAAGGGGATTCCGATAATCAAGCTGACTTGGGTATCAGTCAGTGAAAGATCCGCCTTGATCGACTCGAACAGAATAAACGGCAAAATTCTGTCGATCTGAGCAAGTGCATTAATCAGGAAAAGTACAAGAAGAAGAGCGGCTTGTCGCCATCCCTGCACATATTCAATGTCGATCGCTTCCAATTGGGAATTTGAGGGTGCAGTATTTCCTGTCATGCTAAGTATTTACCTCGCTTGGATACCCAAAGTTAATTTTGGTCAGGTTTTCAGATATGTCCCAAAGTCGCGCTGCCACGTCGGTGTCCGTAGCCTGCGGAGGCACCTTTGACAAAGCTGGAAAACCGCGCGTTTCGCTCAGCTTGTGTGGTCCGTAATAAGCACCAGCCTTTGCATCGGGCGAGGTCGCCGCAAAAAGCGTTGGGAGTGCGCCCTGCGGTACCGGTTGGAAGAGGAACCATAAAAGCGATCGCGCGATAATGCGGGCACTCCACCCGCCAGGCGAGTTATATAAAAGATCTGTGCGCGCGATACCGGGATGGGCTGCAAGGCTGGCGATGCCCCATTGACCAGCTTCACTGCGCCGCTGTAGCTCAAAGGCAAACATCAGACAGGCAAGCTTCGATTGGCTATATACAGCCATTGGTTCGTAACTGTGGTTTGCCTGCAAATCATCAAAATTGAGAGTGCCGTTCCGCGCAGCGATGCTTGATAGCGTGACAATGCGCGCATTTTTCCCTTTGCACAGCAACGGCATCAGTTCCGCCGTAAGGGCAAAGTGACCAAGATAGTTGACGCCGAATTGCATCTCAAAGCCATCAGTGGTTTCCAGTCGCTTCGGAGGCGCCATTAAACCCGCATTGTTAATCAGCAGGTCAAGACTGTCTCGCTGGCTGCGAAGTCGTCTGGCGAAGTCTGTTACGGACTGAAGACTGGCGAGATCAACTTGTTCAAAACGTACTGTTGCTGATGGCACTTCGTTACGAATTTTTGCGACTGCCGCTGCGCCTTTGCGAGAATTGCGACCCGCAATGATAACATCGCCTCCAGCCCGTGCTAATGCCAGGGCATCCTCGAATCCGAGTCCCCCAGTGCCGGTAACAACAGCCGATCGGCTTTTTTGAGAAGGAATATTTGCAGTTGTCCAGTTCGTCATGAGTTTGTCCTGATGAAGAGTTGAATTTGACATTCAACCATGGGTTTGCCGTGTTCAATTTATTAGTGACTGTCTAGGCAGTCACTAATAAGTCAAAAAAAATTAGCTAATCGCGCGCCAAAATGTCTCGAAGCCAGTTTTGCAATGCTTTTCAGCATTGTCAGGGTCATTCACCATAGTGACAATTGTTGCTTCAGCCAACCCATTCAGCAGCGCGCCAACAAAGCTGAATGGTGCTGTTTGCAAAGAGCCGTGGGCACGGATGCGTTTGATTAAATCGTTAAATTCAACGGCAACCTTGTCCGCTGCACTGCGCGTCGCAGGGGTAATGCCATCTGAAACATTCAGTTGCCTCAAGGCGTACCGCTTGTAGGGATTGGAAACAGCCCAGTAGATCCAGTTCGACCAAGCGTGAAAAACCTGTTTGCGGAGATCGCCACTCTCCGGAAGGTCTTTCATAGCGGCTGCAGTCATTTCGGTTTTTAGTTCAAGATAAAGTTGGTTGAATAAATCAGTCTTAGTCTCGAAATAAGTGAACAGTGAACCATTCGCAATACCCGCCTCTTTGGCGATTAAAGCGGTTGACGCACTTAACCCCTGTGAAGCAATCGCGCGTGTTGCTGCTTCCATAATCGCATTCCGCTTATCTTCGCTTTTAGGTCTAGCCATACCCACACTATAACAATAAGTGACTAGACAGTCAATTAAGTGAGGACTGTGGCATCCAAAAAAAGTAGCGATTTTTGTTGTGTCTTGTGTCATTGCCTTATCTCCGATCTTGCACCATTGGCAGGAGCGATCGCCTCTGATGTAATGAACTGTGTTTGCATATGTACTCCTTAGTAAAAGACTGATGCACTCAGATAGTTTCATTTTCCAGCGAAAGATTGAGTACGATGGCGTTGGTTGTGGGAAAGAGTGGTTGGGAGAGATGGAGTGAGGGCGATCGCCGGGTTGTACCCGAAAAACCGCCATCTCTCGGCTAAAGTTCGCGTTTTTGTTGATGCCTGTAGCAGAACTGAGCGCCGCATTAAAGCGAGTCGATTTTGTGGTTTTAAGACTTAAATAAATCAGTGATGAGACAGAGTGGTGTCGTCCAATGTTTACATCATCGTCTGGCTGATTGGGCGGACAACCACTTCATTGACATCAACATCGTCCGGCTGGGATACAGCGTATAAAACGGCTCTGGCGATCGCCTCTGAGGCCAGTGCAGTTTTGCGAAATTCTTCTAACAAGCCTTTGGATGACTCATCGGTGATATCAGAGCCAAGTTCAGTGTCAACGACACCCGGAGATATGATGGTGACGCGAATAGTTTGTGATTCCTGCCGCAGTCCTTCAGAAATTGCCCAAACCGCATACTTGGTTGCACAGTAAACTGCCGCAGTGGGTACGACCACATGGGCACCAATGGACGCAGTATTGATGATTTGTCCGCCCCCTTGCGCTTCCATAATTGGCAGCGCCGCCGCGATACCATTCAACACGCCCTGAATATTTACATTGATCATGTTGTCCCATTCCGCGACTTTCAGGGCATTCATCGGCGATAAGGGCATTACACCTGCATTGTTGAAGATGACATCGACGCGACCAAACTTGTCTTTGGCAAACTCAATCTCTACGGGTAGATTCCCCGCCGCTTGCGGCGTAAGTCATTAGCAAGAAAAGTTGGCTGTTCATACTCCGTCCGCTTGCGGCGGAGTTCTTGATTCTCCTCGACGAGCTTCTCTAGCTTGTCTGTCCGCCGCGCCCCCAAAACGACTTTTGCACCATTTTGGGCGAGCAGCTTCGCGGTGGCTTCACCGATACCGCTACTGGCCCCGGTGATAGCAATCACCTTGTTTTCTACATTCAACATGATGGTTCTCCTGACTGTTGAGGTGGATTGAAATTAAATAGACTGACCACCAGAGACTTCGATTCTCTGGGCATTTACCCAGCGGTTGTCTTCAGAAAGTAAAGATGCGATCGCCCCGCCAATATCATCGGGAACACCCACCCGACCTAACGCCGTTTGCGAAGCGAGGAAGCTGTTGATTTCTGGATTGTCACGGACTGCACCGCCCGCAAAATCGGTTTCGATCGCACCCGGAGCCACAACATTGACAGCAATCTGTCTGTGTCCCAGTTCTTTTGCCATGTATCGAGTCAACACCTCGATCGCGCCTTTCATGCTGGCATAAGCTGAGTAACCCGGCAGCGTAAAACGAGCCAGACCTGACGAAAGATTCACAATCCGTCCACCGTCCTTGAGCAAGGGCAGCAGCTTTTGAGTGAGAAAGAAAACGCCCTTGAATTGGATGTTCATTAATCGATCAAAATCGTCCTCGGTGGTTTCAGCGAACGGCTTATGGATTCCAATTCCAGCATTGTTCACCAGAAAATCAAACTGTTTGGTCTGCCACTGATCTTGAAGTGTCTGTTTGACCTGTGCCACAAATTCATCAAAGGATTTTGTGCTGGAAGTGTCCAATTGCAGAGCAGCGGCTTTACCACCGATTTCTGTAATTGCAGAGACAACGCTGTTCGCTGCTGCCTTGCTGCTGCGATAGGTCACAATCACATCGACTCCTTTTTTAGCCAGTGCCAAAGCCGTATTTTTGCCCAGTCCTCGACTCGCTCCTGTGATCAATGCGATCTTCGTGTTGTTTGTCATGGTTAGTTCTCCTTGTTAAAGTTTTGGAAGTCGCTCTAGCTCAGCGACATGGCGACCAGCCCTAGTTTCTCGGTGAAACTCTTGCCCACAAGTCGTTGAACTCTTGCATATCCAGAAAGGCGATCGCTTCGATTGCTTTGTCGTTTTGCATTCTGAAATACCAGGTGTAGGTGTTCCGATAAGGTCTGCCGTCTCCGGCGGTCGCCTCTCCATCCCACAGGGCAATGACCATATCGCCATCTGCCCAGATGCCGCGTACGGTTGGTACGATTGGGGTCAATAATCGGGCACTGGTTGGGTTGATAACTTGATCGAGTAACGCTTGCTTGCGATAGGTTCCCGCAGTTGCGCCAGTGCCCGTGATCGTCCAGGTTGCTTCTGGGGCGAGCAGGTCGAAGAAGTTGCCAGTTCCGTTGCGCCAACCGTCAAAAGACTGCCGGACGATTTCCTTGTTGCGCTGTTCGATCACCTGAGTCTCCTGTGCGTCTGCTTGATTGGGCTGAGTTGCCTGAGCCAAATCTGCGATCGCTGGAAACTGATCGAGGGCAGGCTGGTTATGCAATGCGGTCGAGTCATGACTTGGCTCAAACGCAGTCCCATTCGACTGAAAATCTGCCTCATTCGTGCGAGCTTGCGTCATCACCGGAATAGCCAGCAGTCCGATCAGCCCTGTGCCAATGAAAATCTGACTTAAATAACGTATCATCCCAATCTCCTGAAATCTTCATGCAATTTGAGTCATCGTTGCTCTCTGTTGAAGGGATCATCTTTCTTGGTAAAAAATATAGCCACCGTGATAAAGTACGCCGTCACGAAACTCGCCATCGGCGGTAAATCCAGTATCGTCCCAGTAATTAATGCGATTTCCTGTGATTTCATAGCATCCCTGATACGCTCTCTCTCTGTTACCGCGAGCTTCGTCGTAACGATTGTTCGGTAGAAGTTCATGGCGGATATAACCATCTTCCGTAACCCACATTCCGACGTAAAGATTACTGGTTTGGGAGGCTGCCGTATTAGCTTGATTTAGATTCATAGTTTGGCGATTACTAGAGGTTTGAGGAGATGGAGCAACTGACGGGGCTGCAGTGGCAGAAGCTTCTACGGAGGATTCTGGTGCGGGTTCTTCTGCCGTAGATTGAGGAGTACAGCTCATCAATGCAAAAGCTCCCAAACTGATTATCACTGTCAATGTTTTGGGCATTGATTGTGTTTTCATACAAGACTTTCTTTGTCTCAATATGGTTTGATACTGATTTGCGTTCTGAGCCATCAAACCGTAGTGCCGATATGTCATTTTCAACTGTCTAAACTGATCGTTCGCAGCCTGATGACTGCAAAGTCTGCGGCTCGATCGGTCACATCAATTTCAGGAGCATGATCTGATCAAAGTTAGTGATTCAATGAATCTGCGCGGAAGTCTCGCGCACGAAAAGACCGCTGATTTAATAACTTGTTGAGTTGCATCGTTTCACCGCGCTTCAAATCCATCTATGAGTAGTTAACTTAAGTGTAATGAGTGCAAACACTCAAGTTCTTTCAGATTCTTATAATGATTTATCAGATTCTTATGGTGTTAGCGAACCTGGGGTCGAGCCGTCGAGTAGAGAGGACTCCTACGATCAGGGCAAACGCATCTTAATTGAGCAAGACCTTGAGCAAGTAGTATTCATCCCACCCTGCCCGCAGTCGCTTGTTCTTGACGCCGAGCTTTGCTGTAGTCTCCTGGTTGAGCAAGTTGAGAGCAATGTGGCGCACAACGGCAAGATTCTCCGGCGCATGGTCTTTGCGAATTCGGCAGGCATCTTCTTGAAACGCTAAATCTAACACCCAGTGGAGCGAGTTTTCCACTTGCCAATGGCTGCGAACCGCCTGTGCTAGACGCTGAGCATTGCTGCTGAGGCTACTGATGTAGTAGCGCGTTTCCCGTTCAACCTTGCCATTGATTCGGCGCTCGGACTGCACCATGCCGATGCTGGTGAACTTTGCCCACTGGTCGGCATCCATGAGGAATTCCACTTGTCCCATCGTCCAAGTGCGGCGAATCTCGATTCGTCCATGTCCTTTGCCTACGGTTTGGTCAAACTCATGCTCAATCCCAGCAAACTGAGTTGCTTGTGCTTGAGCAAAGATTTGCTGGACATCCTCAAACAAATTGCCCTGGTTGTCTTTGAGCGCCAGAATATAATCAGCGTTTTGTTCAACAATCAGCTTGGCGATCTGCTTTTGAGTGCCCATTGCATCAATTGTGACAATACAGCCGCTCAGTTCGAGCACTTTGAGCAACTGCGGGATAGCCTTGATCTCATTGGACTTCTCATCGACCTTGCATTGCCCCAGCACTAAGCGGTTTTGGGTTGCCCAGGCACTCACCATATGGATGGCTGCTTTGCTGTCAGCACTGTCATAGGACTGGCGTAGCGTTTTACCATCAATGACAATCACCTCTTTGTTGCTCAAGCGCCCCAGAGCGCGCACCCAGTTGAGAAAACTCTGCTGCAACTGGTCTGGATCTAAACGGGAAAACACACGCGCAAAGTTGTCATGGGAGGGAATGCCGTTGGGTAGCTCCAGGATGCGCTTGAGCCACTTGAGCTTGGCTTGTCCAAAGCTTTCCATTCCCACCCAACTATCTACACCGCAAATGACCGCAACAATGGCAATGGTCAGGATGTCAATGAGTTTGTGGCGTTGACTGCGCTCAATGAGGGGGTCTTCGATCGAACTCAAATGCTCAACCAGCTTGTGCTTCGGCTTTAGCTTCATCAATCGGTTCTCAACAGGTCTTGCCTATCCTCTCCCATTAGAGAACCTGACTGTCAGCAAAACCATTAAGATGCGTTTGCCCTGCCATATAGAACCCATTTGACATCTTCCGGCTTCTGCTTTAAGGTGCTTGAAGCCGTCT
>NZ_JCACIN010000066.1:0-39071 GCF_059504425.1 Drouetiella sp. | reverse complement strand
GAGTCTTGCGCATCCCCCCAATGAGCAGTCGCCAAATGGCAGGAGACATCGCCTACATAGTCCCGAACTCAACCCCATTGTAGGCATAGCCTTCCCGCAGGGTACGATTTTGGCAATTGCTCAAACGACCCCTGAAAAATCAGCTATTTCCTTCTTTGCAAGCGTTGCGGGAACGAGGGCAAGACCTGTTTGATCAACTGACGGTAGAACAAGTGATGTCAGTTCCGTCCTACAACTTTATTTTAGAAGCACTCTTCTATGCGGCTTCACATTAAATTGGTATAAACCCATTCCTGCCAAGGCAGCTTGATTTCCGTACCCCTTTTGCGGTGACGTGTACTAAGCAAACTGGCGACAGCCATAACTCCGTCGATCAAGCAGGTTGTGTCGCAAAAACTTTTTAGTCGCAAACAGCGGCACGCGCTAGAGAGGCAAAACTTTACCCCGCAACCCAGACGGCAGGCTCAGGTCATACCGAGACAACAGCGTAGGGAGAATATCGTATAGCTGTGCGCCTGCAATTTGTTGCCCCCCTTGCGGCTGTTGTGGGTCGTGGAAGATCATCAGTCCGTACTGTGCATGGTTAGCATCGTCGGGGCCTGTGTCGTTATCGCTGGTGTAGATTTCTCCATTACCTACCGTGCCGATCGATCGCCAAGCCAAATCTCCAAAGTACACCACCAAGTCTGGAGCTATCCCTCTCACCTTTTGATAGATTTGCTGGGGCTTAAAGACTTTTGTTCCCAGAGGCTGACCGTCAGGGGCAGGAATAGCCGCAAGCTGCTCAGCTAGATGCGATCGATCCTGCTCATAGCTCGCCAAAGGAATCACGCCTTGAGGCTCTCGCCCTTTAACGTTGAGAAACACGCGACCATAATAGCCACCTGCACCCCAGGCTTTGGTCTGGCTCCAGTCTACCTCTAGCTTGTCGAGAGAAGTTGCAGAGGTCGGCTTTTCCTTCAGGTGTAAGTATCCTGCCTGCATTAGCCACTCATTGATGCAAATTCCGCCCATCAGAGGACGGGCACCGTGATCGGACACGATCAAAACCGCAGTTTCAGAACCACATTGGGAGATCAACTGTCCGACTTGCTGATCGACATGGCAGTAATAATCGTGAATAGCGTTGGCGTAGGGAGAGTTGGGGATATGCTGCGGATGACGATTATCCATCGGCTTCCAAAAGGAATGATGGATGCGATCGACTCCCATATCCACCAACATCAGCACATCAGGACTGTCTTGTTCCATTAGCTTTGCGGCAAGACTAAAGCGCTGATCGCAAAGCGTGTAAATGTTGCTGAGAATTCGGTCTTTTTCATCCGATCGAAAGTGCGGCACATCCAGCATAAAGTCTGGCATCCAGGTGGCAATCTGATCGGCTAGCTCTGGCGGATAGGTGTAAGGCACCTCCTGGCTAGGGGTCAGAAAACAAGAAATAAGCGATCCGTTTACAGGATAAGGCGGAAACGTGCCCGGTACACTAATCACCGCGACTCGCCAGCCTGCATCACCGAAAATGTCCCAGAGTCGAGGAACCTTAACCGCACGACCGTCCGCGATCGCCATATTCTGATAGTTGCGATCGACGCGATTGCGAAAGCCATAAATGCCCAGTTCGCCCGGATCTCGTCCGCTCATCATGCAGCTCCAGGCGGGCACCGTGATTGCCGGAATGCTGCTCTCCAATCGCCCGTAGCTGCCTTGCGCCATCAGGCGAGACAGGTTGGGTAAATCCTGCCGCCACTGCTCAAAGACAAGGGAAGGTTCCATGCAGTCCAGCCCAATGATCAGCAGCTTGGGGGGGTGGGCTTTAGAAGCAGATAGCGAGGTCATGGGCTAATTCCCTTGCTGGGTAGAGGAGAGGGGGCGGTGTCGCCCATAAAGCGCTAGGGCAGAACCCAGGATGGCGATCGCACACAAAATATGGACGACGTTGAAAGGCGTTCCTGGGAAAAACCAGGAGTCTGTCCGCAAAAGTTCGATAAAAAAGCGACCCAGCGGATACCAAATCAGATAGAGCAAAGTTATGTCCCCATCTCGCAACTGGGATGCGAAACGGCGAGATATCCAGAACAATAGCCCAAAGCCAATCAGATTCCAGACCGACTCGTAGAGGAATAGCGGGTGAAAGCGAGTGCTCTCTGGATAAGCATTGAGGTCATCATAGGGAGGAATCCGGTGCTGGGCATCAATCCGCAATCCGAGGGGGGATATTGTGGGCGGGCCATAGAGTTCCTGATTGATGAAATTTCCCCAGCGTCCGATCGCCTGCGACAGAGGCAGCGCCAGGACAATGGCATCGAGAAATATTAGAGTGGGCAAACGACGAATTCGGGTATAGAGGTAGAGGGCGATCGATCCCAATAGAAATCCACCAAAAATGTGAATGCCGCCGTTCCAAACTTGAAGAATGGAAATGGGATTAGATAGGTACTCGCCCAAGCGATCGGGTGGGGATTGAACAAACACATAGTATAGACGAGCGCCAAGAAATCCTGGAATCAACACCCAGATTAACAAGTCCCAAAAATCATCGCTCTTTTGCCCTCGGCGAACTACTTCCCGACTGGCAATTTGACACCCCATCACCACTGCGATCGCCATCAGCACGCCGTACCATCTGAGGGCGATCGGGCCAATCTGAAAAATAATGGGGTCAACAGGAGGATACATAATGCTGTCCTAGTTTGAAACATAGCCTACTTCGCGCCTAATCTTCGTGCCCTAATCTTCCAGGTAGCCCAAGTCCCGCAACCGTCGCCGCACTTCTGGATCGTCAAACCCCGGAGCGCGATCGGTCGATACGGCAGTGTTTGTCTGATGCGTGAACTGTTGCAGGCATTCTTGAAGCAGCTCAACATTCTCCGGAAAAATATCGCTTAAATCCAGAGCTTCATCGGGATCATTGCAGAAATCGTACAGCTCCAGGCGATCTGTTCCCGTTTCAATCAGCTTATGGTTGCCAATCCAAACGGCTCGACGCGGCTGATCACAAGCCCGCGCCAAAACCAGCTCTGGCTGGCGCTTGTGCAACAGATTCACCACATTCTGAGGCGGAATCGCTTCAGCGAAAACCTGCTCAGGATTGATTCCCAGACTCTGAGCCAGCGTCAAGGTTTCTTCCATCTCGTTCGCCAGACCTGCGGCTGTCAGAACCGTGTGAAACAAGCGCCGCGTCGAAACCACATCGTCTCTGACTGTGCCTTTAGAAAAATTTCCGGCAGGGTCACGAATCAGCAGAGGCACCTGCACCAGCTCATTGTAGAGCGACAGAGAATGACCCATAAACTGCTTCTCACCCAGATGCTCTCCGTGATCGGAGCAGACAATCACCAGCGTTTGGTCGAGGCTGCCGCTCTGTTGGAGGCGATCGAGAAATAGACCGACCTGCTCATCCTGATACGCCACTTCCGCATCATACATACCGTCCAAGGTCGCTTTCTGGCGATCGTCTAGCTCACCGACCAAAGGCGCTAGCCACCCATAAATGTCTCCATTGAAGTGCCGCAAATAATGCTGTGCTGCCTTATCTCGTAGCACATGGGGCGCAAACCGTTCGACATAGTGCCGAGGCGGATGATAGGGCATATGCGTCCCCATCAGATTGATGAAGGCGAAAATGGGCTGCTCTTGGGTCAACCCTTTTCGCTCAATCAATAGCTGAGCCGCATCATCCAAAGACTTGCCCGTATTGCCTTTGAAGCTCAAAGCCGTTTGCCAGATAGGCACCATCAGTGGGGTGAGAGAAAACGCCAGCAGTGCATCGGATCGGGCAAAAGCATCCTGAACCTGATTCAAAGCGCCTGCCACAACCTGTTTGAATGACTGACGGTACTGATCGAGCCATCCTGAAGGAATGCCCACCTGGTTTGGGCGTGAGGTAAGCAGTCCGCTGTAATTGAGAAAGCTGTAGAAGCCCCGGCGTAAGCCATTATTGATGACGCCCACCAAAGGATTATTACAAAATCCAGCGGTGAAATATCCCCCCAAGCTCAGCCGTTCTGCGAGTGTTGTGATGTGATCGGGCAAAACAGAGTAGGATTGCAACATCTGATGGGCAGAGGGATACAGCCCGGTAAACATAGAGGCATGAGAGGGCACCGTCCACTGAGCCGCAGAAACCGCATTGCTGAATAGAGCTGCATCTGCCGCAAACGCATCTAGATGAGGAGAAGTTTCTCTGGTGTGACCATAGCAGGAGAGGCGATCGCTCCTCTGGGTGTCTAACACCAGAAAAACAATGTCAGGATGTCGTGAGGACATGGGCTAACGGTTCCTATTGTTGCTTACCCCTTTGATCAATAACATCCAACAACTTTGTCAAGGTTAAGAAATCGCTAAGAAACAGGTAAGGATAGAATATTTTGCGGCTGTGGATGGGTCGTCAAGACATTTAGCCAGAGTAGACTGACCACGAATCGATCGATCGCTCCTCCCCCATACTCTTACTAGAACTGCTGAGTATAGAATTTTGCAGAGCGATCGCCCTTCTCGAAAATTACTGGTTAATCCTGCTCGACCACCAGATAATTCTCTAAATCTCGGTAGTCCAAACTAATCAAGAAGCAGAAATCATGAGTTAGGAAGCATCTGAAAAACATATCCTTCCCTAATTGGTGAACAATCTCGACCTCGCACCACTCTGACTAACAGTGGCTCTTTAGTGGGTTCACGTTCACCATCAAATTGGAGTGGAGTTCCCGAAGTGCGAGGAGGAGAGAGAGTGACAGATCTCAATGCATTGACAATACTGCCGCGCAATTCATCTCTGTTTAGAGTTTCGTCAATTGAGGACAGTGCGCTCGTGAATGCTTGGGTGGCATCATAACTGCTAGCAGTAGCCCAGTTAACCTGCCCTCCCCACTTATCCGCCGCTATTTCGGCATACGCTTCAGCTTCAGCAGAGGATCGAGCAAACCAAGGAGCAATCACGACCATCCCTTCAAACGCTGAACCGTTCGGAGCTAAGGTTGTAGAGGAGTATAACGTAGTTCCTCCGATAAAAAGACTGCCGCGCTTCTGCGAAAGCTTTTCGGCAATTCTGGCAGATTTCTGAAAAATCTCAGCATCAGACGTAAACTTGTCCGTGCGAGTTGAAGGGGGAATCAAGACATACGCATAATCCTCATTTGAATTGAGGCGATCAATCTTTTGTTCTGCTGCTTGATCGCTTAGCTCAATTGCATCAGAACGGATGCCGTCTGCCTGAAGTAGCTTCTCAACTTCATTCCATTGATTACGGCTGTAATCATCTAAAGGATCGATAAAACCAATGACCTGCTTGAAGTCATACTTTCTGATCTGATCAACAATCTTTTTCCCATAAACCCGACTAGAGACAGTGGTTCTGAAAAAAAACTCGCTTTTTAGATCTGAACTGGTGCTCGTTGGAGAAATTACGCCTAACCTATATCGTTCATAGATAGGTAAGGCAACTTTAGTAGCATTGCTAGAGAAGTGCCCAATCACACCTACAACGTCTCTATTTTGGGCGATTTCTCTAGCAACTTTGGGAACCACTTCTTCTGGATCATTTGCATCATCTACTAACTTAACTTCCAATAAATATTCTTTGGGATTATCAGAGCAATTCTTTTGAGCCGTACCATTAAAACAAGCCTGAGCATCCACAATGCCGCGCAGCATTTCCTCAGCTCGGTTTCTTCTGGTATCGCTGCTTGCAGGTATTGCAGCTACTAAAACATAAGGCTTGCGAGTTTGTTCTCTAGCTTGATTTCGTGCTATCGCATTGTTTAGATAAACGTAAGGTTCTGGATTACTTTTATCTCTCTTAATCGCCTCTCTGAAAAGGGATATTGCCGACTCATAATTTTGGTCTCCTTGCTCTGCTTGTTTGAAAGCAACAGCGCCCCTTCTCACAAGATCAGAGTTTATTCTGTAGGTCAAGAGCACCGTTTCTCCACTACTGATTAGCCCTTTTTCTTGAGAAGACGGGACAATTTCACTATCCACCACACCCTGACCTACTTGATCGCTACAGAGTGCTTCAGATACAGCCTGTAGAGAGTTATATCTATCTCCGCTAATGCCAGGTAGTAGGAGTGCTACTGAAATACCAACACAAATCAAACCTATCAAGAGTAGAAATCGTTGTCCTATTCGATACCTCACAAAGTCTAAAGTCCTGGCAACAAAGTGTTGCGTGTTGTTCCAAATTTTCTCAAGCCTGTTGAGGGATTTCTGTTTAAAGAGTTCTATAACCTCGCCTTTATCAAAAAAATGAGCTGCTATACTTCCCCGATCAAACGCAGATTCAATGGCTTTGCCATCGCCTAAAGCCTTGTAAAAACCGCTGGCAAATGCGATCGCTGTCCTATCGAGTATTGCCCCTTCCATACCAATGACATAGGGAACGTATTCACTAATAGATTTAGCAAGCTCTTTTGAGTGGCAAGAATTCAATATTACGCACTTTACATCATTCCCAACAAGCTGAAACAATCTCTTTAAAGCTGCATTACTTACTGGGTGAGAGTGTCCATTATCATCCTCTAAGAGAAGCCCTTCTTCAGTCCCATGACCACCAAAATGAATGATTTCTGGTTTTTCATTTTCAATGTCATCTAGCAAGGTACCGGGTCGTGCACACTTTAAAACAATCTCAAATTGGCAATGTTTCTTTGGATGTGTTAACCTGTCACCTCTCAGCTTGTCTTGAATGCTTTGTATCTCTTGATGCACCTGTAACCTTTCAGCATCTTTGGGACTTGCGGTCAGGATTAGGATTTTTCTAATCATATTGATCACTATTCACTGAAAGGAGAGATACATGGGGGCTTGCAGAACGCTTCTCTGTTAATGCAATATTAGACGATTTCATGATCTTTAGAGAGGATTGGAAGTTTCTGCAATTTGTCCCCTTATCGGCTCTCTTTACTGAAACTGCTGAGCATAAAATTTGGCATACCGATCGCCCCTTTCCAAGAGCTGCTCGTGGGTGCCCGACTCCACCATTTGACCCTGCTCAATGACTAGAATGCGATCGGCGCGGCGGACGGTTGCCAGTCGGTGGGCAATAATGAACACGGTGCGGTTTTGCATCAGCCGCTCCAATGCCTCCTGCACCAATGCCTCCGACTCGGAGTCCAGGGCAGAGGTAGCTTCATCCAGAATCAGGATGCGGGGATTGAGCAGAACGGCACGGGCGATCGCAATTCGCTGTTTTTGCCCCCCTGACAGGTTCACGCCGCGTTCGCCCACCCAAGAATAGTAGCCGTTAGAGAACTGGCTGATGAACGAGTGGGCGTTGGCGACTTTTGCCGCTTGCTCGACAGCGGCAAGATCGAATTCTTTTTGTCCGAAGGCGATATTTTGGGCGATCGTTCCAGAGAACAGCGTCGTTTCTTGGGGCACAATGCCGATTTGGCGGCGCAGGCTGCGGAGCGTCACGTCCCGAATATCTACGCCGTCAATGAGGATTTTCCCGGCTTGCGGGTCGTAGAAGCGAGGCAGCAGATTCACCAGCGTCGTTTTGCCAGCACCCGATGGCCCCACTAGGGCGATCGCTTCTCCGGGATATGCCATGAGGCTGAGATCTTGCAGGACTGGCTGCTCGACATCGTAATGAAAGCTGACGTGGGCGTACTCGACTTTGCCCGTGACGGTGGGTAGGACGATCGCCCCCGGTTTCTCAACGACTCCCGGCTGAATCCAGAGCAGCTCAAAAATGCGGTCAACTGAGGCTTGACCCTGCTTGAACATATTGTAGTTTTCGGTGAGGTGGGCGATCGGGTCTACCAGCATGGCGACGGCAACCACATAACTGCCGAACTGTTCGCCCGTCAGGTTACCCGTAGAAATCTGCCAGCCGCCCAAAATCAGCAGCAGCAGGACGCTCAAGGCATAAAGGAAGCCCACTGCCGGAAACTGCACCGCCTGAAGCCAAGCCGCCTCATATTTTGCCTGACGGTTGCGCTCGGCTTCGATACCAAAGCGATCGATCTCATACTCTTCTGCTGCAAAAGCTCGCACCAGCCGAATGCCGCTGAACACCTCTGTGAGCAGAGAAGACAGGTCGGACACCAGATTTTGGCTGTGGCGAGAAAACATCAGCATCCGTTCGCCAAACCAGCTAATCAACAGCCCTAGGAGCGGTACCACAATCAGGCTTGCCAGAGTAAGCTGCCAGTTGAGGTACACCATGTAGCCGAATACCGCGACGAGCTGCAAGATACAGGGCGTGGTGTCATGAAACACCTTATTGACCGCTTCCCCAATCCGATCGATGTCTTCGGTCAGTCGATAGGACAAGTCTCCCGTCTGCGATCGCTCAAAGTAGCTAAGGCTAAGGCTTTGCAGATGGGCATACACCCGATTACGCAAGTCCAGAGCGATCGCCAACGCGGCTTTTGCCATCAGCGAATCTTGCCCATACTGCGCCAATTTCTGCACAAAAAACACGCCTGCCACCACGCCTGCCCCACGCGCCAGAGCTGCAACATTGCCCTTCACCAAAAACCCCAAGAGCTGACCCGCCAATGCCGCCAGGATGGGCCAACATACCGTAAAAATGACCGTGCAGACTAGCGCTCTAGCGATCGTCTGCCAGTGGGGACGTAAGTAAGGCAGCAGTTGCAGATAGCTGGAGCGCGGTTTCATGGGAAAGGAGCGATCGAAATAAGGTAGATCTAGCGTACAGGAGAAGGGGGTGAATGGGTGAATGAGTGGGGGGTGGATGAGTGGGGGTAGATGAGTCGCTGTAAGGACTCTTCATCAACCCATCCACTTTCATCAACCCATCCACTCCCATCCACTCATCTAAACCTTCCCCTCTGGTGGCGGCGTAATCCCCCGACGGAGCAAACCAGCCTCTACTTCTCTAAGCAGCTCAAAATCCACTTCAGGTAGAAGCAACTCTTCAGGAGCATCCTTTTCTAAGAAAGCGAAGGCTTGCCGGAACTGCTGTGGGTCTGCTTCTAAGGGCGAGTCTAAGTGACAGGGAATGATTCGCTGAAAGTTCCAGCTTGCGACATGGTTTGCCCAGTCGATCGTAGCCTGGGACGCTCGATTCAGAATCAGCGCCTGCAAGATGGGCGCAACAAATAGCCGCCCGTTGCCCTGCAAAGCCTGAAACGATTGCTGCCAGTCAGGTTTCCATTGGAAGGGAAACCAGCCGAAGTACGCCGACTTGGAGCGATCGGGAGCTTGAAGCGCCTCTCGGACTGACTGTCCAATTTTGGTGATTTGGATAGCGCTAGGGCGAAAGTAGAAAGCGAAAAGCGCCATCCTCTGCCAGCCTTTACGGCGGTTGTCAGGAGTATCTTCGACGGTATCAAAGACGTGATCTTTTGCGTGAAACAGCAGCGCAGTCGGATCAATCTGCACGATCGCTGGAGGTTCTATGGGCACGGATAGAATAGTATCGGTCACGAGCAGGGTACGCGATCGCCGATGAAAAAAGACAACTTCTTCAAAAGGTCCTAACCCTAGGTGAATGGGGCCTAAAATTGCGTAGTCAAATTCATCGGCGAAGGGAGCTTGGCTGCTGTCTGAAGGCAAGATTTGAGTGCGTTTTGCAGGTAGACCTAGCCAGCTCAAAGGCAGATTAAGGGGGAAACTCCACTGGTGCGGAGCGACGAAGACTTGGGCATGGGGAAACCTGCGGGCAAAAGGCCCCACAAAAACTTTGTGTTCAATGCCCGAAACGGTGGGCAGAATGATGTATTTGACTGCACCATGCTCGGCAGCAATTTCATTGACTAGCCGAAGACATTCGCGGGTAGGAGCGATCGGCGCATAGACCAACAGACCGCCCGTTTCAAGTTTGACGATCGTCATGCGAATGGGCACAACGACGTAGAAAATCCCCTGAATCTGATCGAAAGTCCAGAGCGTGTTTTTAATAATTTCTGTTCGCAGAGTTCGCCGTTTGCCGTACGGATAGAGCGGCACGGCGTACCAGAAGCGCCATGACCAGTCGCTAGAATGCTGCCGATTTTGCGTTGTTAATGAATATGTAGGCTGATCCAATCTGCTACCACCTAGATTGCCGCTCTGCGCTCAAAGCACATGCCGACGATCGCGGCAGACCTATGCTTTAGATTCTGTTAAAAAGGCGTTGCCAAAAAGCCTTAATTACAAGCATAGGACAAAAGCTAGAGAACGTGAAAGAACTCATCAATCAACATTTTGGCATTTTAAGTTTCGTCAGGGCAGTCGATCGCCCAACTTGGGCATTCTTGAAAAAGAACTTGCTAGTCGTTCCCCATGAAGACCAAAATTGCGATCGCTGTTCAAGGCTATCTTGCGGCTTGCGGCTTGCTGATTCAGCCTGTTGCTTGGGCACAGATCGTTCCAGACAATACTCTGCCCAGCAGTTCTAGAGTCAATCGCCAAGGGCGCGTCTCTGAAATTACGGGCGGAACAACACAAGGGCGTAATCTGTTTCATAGCTTCAGGGGATTCTCAGTGCCAACGGGTGAAACCGCATTTTTCAACAATGCCTCAGATATTCAGAACATTATTACGCGCATTACCGGATCTTCTGTCTCCAATATTGACGGCTTAATTCGTGCCAACGGTAACGCCAACTTATTTTTGCTGAATCCCAACGGCATTGTGTTTGGTGCCAATGCCCAGCTTGACATTGGTGGATCTTTTGTCGGCAGCACAGCCAACAGCCTCCAATTTGCAGACGGCAGCGAATTTAACGCGATCGCCCCCCAGAACTCTCCTTTACTCACGGTCAGCACTCCGATCGGGCTACAGTTTGGTACGGCTCCTGGGTCAATTCGCGTTCAGGGAACAGGAAATCAGCTCAGATTAGATCTAAGCGCTTTTGCGATCGGTCAATCTGTCGGAGCCGCAGGTCTTCAGGTGCAGCCCGGACAAACTCTGGCGCTAGTGGGGGGCGATGTCATCTTGCAGGGGGGACATCTGACAACGGCAGGAGGACGCATTGAGCTGGGTAGCGTGGTGGGTCAGGGAACAGTGCGGATTGATCCCAATGACTGGGCGATCGACTATGCCCCGATTAGAGGCAACCGGGCGAGATTTGGAACGGTTCAGCTCTCTCAGGGAGCCTCTGTTAGCAGCAGCGGCGGCGGCACCATTCAGGTTCAGGGAAGACAGGTCAGCCTCACCGGAGGGTCTAGCTTTCTGGTGCAAACACTTGGCACAGAACTGGGCGGTCAGCTGACCGTAAACGCTTCAGACTCCGTGATGATTTCAGGAGTAGCAACCGATATGCAATCCGGCACAGTCCTGTTTGGCAGCAGTTTATACACCGATGTTAATGCGGCTGCAACGGTCAGAGGCAGCAATTTGAGCATTACAATCGACCGTTTACAGGTGGTAGATGGAGGTCATGATCTGATTCTCGGTGCAGCCAGTGGATTTACTACAAATGCGCAAGGAAATAACGCAGGATGGGATAGTGCGATCGCCACGGATCTTTCGATCGCCCAGAGAAATAATGGCACGACCGCAAATGAGATCAACGTTCAGAATGGACGGGTCGTAATCAATAGTCAAGGATTTTTTGGCATTGAGTTTCGAGATCAGTTGGCTCCCAACAGCGATATCACAGCAGCCTCTGGAGCAGGAACAAATCTCAATGGAATTACAAGACAGAATATGTCATCCGCCAGCCCTAATGTGAGACTATTTGAGTTGCTAGAAACCGTTGATTCGAGGGTTCAAATTGTCAGCGCTTGCGATCGCCATCAAGAAAACTCTTTTACCATTTCAGGACGAGGAGGTGTACCCGAATCACCCGATCAGGCTTTGAATAGCAGTATCGTCTGGCAAGATCTGCGGCTGCCGCAGAGCATCGACTTAAGCGATCGCCAAGGCTATCCTATCTACACTTCTACTACGATCGCGCTTCCTGTTCAGCCTGCCATGACTGAAGCACAGAGCTGGATAGTAGAGGCTGACGATCGAGTAAAGCTGGTTGCAGGACAAGAACATTCCTTCTGGCAATCTTCTCTAAATTGTAGGGCGGAGGTTAATTAGAGCGATCGTTTTTATGTTTGCAATAAAGACTCACAACGGATTGGAAAATTCATTGAGTTGGCAATAAAGCAGAGATGATGTGCTTTATCATGCAGGCGGTTCGCCAATGCTAAATCGCTGTCAGCTGTTAGGGTAACGATAGGCTTGAGGATAACTTCGGTGAACCTTCCTCCCCCTTCGTTAGTTTCAATCATAAAACCGATCGGATTATCCACATATTTAGTCACAACAATTTTGGCATCAGTACACAAGTGAAGATACCAAAGCATATGGCAAGTAGATATTGAGGCAACCAGCAGTTCTTCTGGATTATATCGGGCGGGGTCGCCCCGAAACTGAGGATCAGCAGAACCGGAAATACTGGGTTTCCCAACAACAGAGATTTCATGGGCGCGATCGTAGGTCTGGTAACTAGCTGTTCCCTGTCCTGTATTTCCTGTCCATCTCACTTCAACTTGATACTGATGAATTTTAGAGGGAGTTACCATACGTGTTCTCTTTGCACCTGGCAATAACAACACAGACCATAACAATAGCAACACAATTGTAAGATTTGGGAAGCGACAGACACAGAGAAGATCGATCTGGACGTACCCGATCTAGTCTATTCTTCCAGTAGAGACTCCCCATTCCCCATCTCCCTCATCCCCGTGTATAGCCGTCGCCGTGCCCTGTGGCTCTATCCGCTATTTCAAATTCCGCTGATTTTGCTGACGCTTTGCTTACTGGCGGCGCTGTTGTTCTGGCTCTTGGGCTGGGGCAGACCAAATGTTGCAGCAGCGATCGCTCTTGATCTCAGCAGTAGCACCTACGAAAATCAGGCGTTTAATGCCCCCAATACGATCGTCAATCAGGAATTGGAAGCGGTGCGATCGTACTTGACGGAAAACGCCAAGCTGAAACGTCCAAATACCGTACAGGTCTTCGGATTTGGTGCGTTGGTGGTTCCCCTCACACCTGCCTTTGAGTCAGATAGCGCCCAGGTGCAAGCTGCTCTGACTCAAACCCTTGCCGACCCAAGCCTGAGCCAGCGACTGCTTCCGGGCAGCACCAACGTCAATGCCGCCTTGCAAGAGAGTCAGAAAGCCTTAAATAGTCTGCCTTCAGGCTGCAAAGAAGTTTTGCTGGTGACAGATGGAACGGGCGATCGCATTGAAGATCTGACGATTCAAACGGCTAAAGCCAGCAAAACTCGCATTAATGTCTTGCTCGTCACAGCCGATTGGGTGCAAAACCTTAAGGATATTGATCTAGCTAAAGCCGCATTGCAGACGGGTGGGGTGATTCTGCCGGGACAGGTCGGCAGTTTGTCTACGCTATTTATCGATCAATTTTTTACTCGCTTTAACAGCAACTTGAAGTGGATTTTGTTTTGGTTAGGATTAGCCTGGATGGCGTTCATGTGGCTGCTGATTTTGCCGCTCGATCGCTGGATTTTGCAATCTTTCCTGAAGCTACCTATGAATATTGCTGGACAAGTTGCTTTGGGTAATGCCCTATTTTGGACGGTGCTGACGCCCATCCTGATCTGGCAGGTATGGGGTATTCCCTTTCTTTCGCCATGCTCGTAATCTACTCTTAGCCGATCGCTCGACTCCGATTCGAGTCCTCTTTGAGAATTGTTAGTCTAAATAGGGCTGCAATCTTTTGGGGGTTGCAGTAGTCTGATTCATGGAGTTTCATGTTTTGAATGGGGAAATTCTCATGAGACTTCCTTCTGCCCACTATTTGCAAACTTTTGTTCTGTCCTGAGGGGCAGCATGAGGAACCGTAGCATGAGCGACTCTCATCAAATCGATCAGCTTTTCGCAGGCAATGGCGAGATGGCGAGGCGAATGCGATCGCAGGACTGGTCAAAAACTCCGCTGGGAGCAGTCGAAACTTGGTCACAGAGCCTCAAGGCTGCCGTGAGGATTATGCTCACCTCCAGTCAGCCGATGTGGGTCTGGTGGGGCAAGGAGCTACTGAATCTCTACAACGATGCCTACATCCCCATCATGGGAGGCAAGCACCCTACGATGTTTGCCCGACCGGGTGCTGAGGTCTGGCAGGAGATTTGGGATGAAGTGTATCCCAGAGTCGAATCCGCCATGGTCAACAATGAGGGCACCTACGACGAGTCGCTGCTGCTGATCATGGAGCGCAACGGCTACCCCGAAGAAACCTACTACACATTTTCCTACAGCCCCATCCCAGACGATCAGGGGAATCCAGGCGGCATTATCTGCGCCAACACGGATGATACGCAGCGGATTATTGGCGAACGACAGCTGGCGCTCTTGCGAGAATTGGCAGCCCGTACCGCCGATGCCCGGACGTTTGACGAAGCCTGTACCTTGAGTGCCAGATGCCTGGAAACCAATCGGCATGATCTGCCCTTTGCGATGATTTATCTAGTCGATGCCGATCGACATCACGTGGTTCTCGCAGCATTGAGCGGCATCGATCGCACTCACCCTGCTGTTCTAGAAACGGTTGATCTGAATGCCGATACTGTCTGGCCCTTTGCCGAGGCGGTTCAGACCCAGAAGCCCGTTCTGATGACGATGCCCACTGAATTAGCAGACCTGCCCACAGGAGCCTGGGATCGAGTCCCGCATCAGGCTGTGGTAGTGCCGATCGCGCCTTCAGGATCAACAGGGCGATCGGGCATTCTAATCGCGGGGCTAAACCCGCTGAGGCTATTTGATAAGAACTACCGCAGCTTTATGGGGCTGATAGCGGGACAAATTTCCGCTAGCGTTGCCAACGCTAACGCCTATGAAGAAGAGCGCAAACGCTCTGAGGCACTGGCAGAACTCGATCGGGCGAAAACTCTATTTTTCACCAACGTCTCCCACGAGTTTCGCACCCCGCTAACGTTAATTTTAAGTCCGCTTGGAGAACTTTCTACTTCTCTAGAAGAGCGATTGCAGCCTGCTGAACGAGAGCAATTTAATCTGATGCAGCGCAACGGCTTGCGATTGCAAAAGTTGGTGAATACGCTGCTTGATTTTTCACGAATTGAAGCTGGACGAATTCAGGCAGTCTATGAGCCAACGGATCTAGCCACCTACACGGCAGAATTGGCTAGCGCCTTCCGATCGCTGATTGAACAGGCGGGCATGTCGTTGGTTGTGGAGTGCCCACCCTTACCAGAAGCGGTCTATGTCGATCGACAGATGTGGGAAAAAATTATTCTCAATCTATTATCCAATGCCTTCAAGTTTACGCTAACCGGATCAATCACAGTGCGGTTACAGTGGCTCAAAACTCAGGTTCAGTTAACAGTTATTGATACAGGAGTTGGCATTCCTGCCGCAGATTTACCACAGTTATTTGAGCGATTTCATCGGGTTGAAAGCTCCCAAGGGCGAAGTTTTGAAGGTTCGGGCATTGGGCTATCTCTAGTGCAAGAACTCGTCAAACTGCATCACGGCACGATCGAGGCTACAAGCATCCTTGGGCAAGGCAGTTGCTTCACAATATCCCTCCCTACAGGCTCTAGCCATCTGCCCAGCGATCGCATTGAGGCAAACCGCACGATGGTTTCAACAGCGTTAGGCATCATGTCTTATGTCGAAGAGGCGCAACGCTGGCTACCCGAAAGCCAAAGCAGAATTCCATTTGGGAATCCGCAGGAGAGAGGCTACGCAGATATTTCTATGGGCAGGAAAATCCGTGAGCAAGAAATCCAGGAGCAAGAAATCCAGGAGCAAGAAATTCAGGAACAAGAAATCTATGAGCAATCTTCTCTGATCTCTCCATCTTTCTCTGCCGCCCGCATCCTGCTTGCCGATGACAATGCCGACATGCGCGATTATATTCAGCGGCTTTTGGGTTCTACCTACCAGGTTGAAACCGTTGCTGATGGCATGGCGGCTCTCAATGCGGTGCATCAAAATCCCCCGGATTTGGTGCTGTCGGATGTGATGATGCCGCGAATGGATGGCTTTGAGCTGCTACGACAGCTCCGAACCGATCCTCAAACCCAGGAAATTCCCATCATCTTGCTGTCTGCCCGCGCAGGTGAAGAAGCCCGAATTGAAGGACTGACCGCCGGGGCTGATGATTACCTGATCAAGCCTTTCTCTGCCCGTGAGCTAATGGCGCGAGTGGAGGCTACGCTCAAGCTCGCCAAATTGCGGCAGACGGCACGAGAGCGTGAACAGGCTTTGCAGTTTGAAGCCCAAGCGGTTAGAGCCAATCTTGACCGCATCTTGTCAAACTTGCAGGAAGGATTTTTGACCTTCGATCGCAACTGGTGCTACACCTACGTTAACGATCGCCAGCTTGAGATCATCGGCATGTCCCGTGAATCTGTGATAGGCAGGAATCTTTGGGAAGTCTTTCCAGATCTCATAGATTCAGAGATTTATCACCAGTTCCACCGAGTGATGAATGAACGGGTATTCGTGCAGTTCGAGGTTTATTATCCGCCATTAGAGAGCTGGTTTGACCATCGGGTATATCCTGATGAAGATGGCATTGCGGTTTTTGTGACGGATGTGAGTGAGAGAGCACATCTCGAAATCGAGCGTCAACGCGCTGAACAGGAATTGCGAAACAGTGAAGAACGGTTTCGCAACATGGCGGATAACGCGCCGATGATGATTTGGGTGACAGATCCTACGGGCTACTGCACCTACCTAAGTCAAAGGTGGTACGATTTTTCGGGACAAACGGAAGCAACTGGATTAGGATTCGGCTGGCTGAATATAGTCCACCCAGAAGACTTTGAAATCACTAAGCAAATTTTTCTGGAGGCTAACCACAGCAAGATCGCCTTCCAGTTAGAATATCGTCTGCGGCGCAAAGACGGAGACTATCGCTGGGCGATCGATGCGGCTAGCCCTTGGTTTGCAGAGGATGGTACCTTCAAAGGATATATCGGTTCTGTGATTGACATTACCGATCGCAAGCAGGCTGAAATGAGGGTGCGAGAAGCAGAAGATCGGTTGCGGCTTGCCTTGGATGCCGCAGATCTGGGCACCTGGGATTTCAACCCCACGAGCGGCGAACTGAAATGGGATGAATGCTGTAAAGCGATGTTTGGACTGTCGCCGAACGCCGATGTTCACTATGATATTTTCTTGGCAGGTCTGCACCCGGAAGATCGCGATCGAGCGCACGATGTTGTCGTTGCCGCCCTCGATCCGGCTATACGGGGCGAGTGTGACATTGAATACCGGACGATAGGTATAGAAGATGGCGTGGAGCGCTGGATTGCAGCCAAGGGAAAGGCTTACTTTAGCAGTGCCCTGAGTGATGCGATCGCGACGCGCTTTATTGGTACCGTTCTCAATATTACTGAGCAAAAACGGGCTGAAGCAGAACGGGAGCAGCTCTTGCAACGGGAGCAGACTGCACGAGAGCAGGCAGAAACCGCCAACCGGATTAAGGATGAATTTCTTGCGGTTTTATCCCACGAACTTCGTACGCCGATGAATCCAATTCTGGGTTGGTCGAGCTTGCTGCGCCAAGGCAAACTAAAGGGCGAAAAAATCACTCAGGCGGTTGAAACGATCGATCGCAATGCCAAACTTCAGATGCAGCTCATTGACGACTTGCTCGATATTTCTCGAATTCTGCGCGGCAAGCTAGTCCTCAATATGCTCTCTGTTGATCTGAAGTTTGTCATTAACGCCGCGCTAGAGACGGTGCGGTTAGCCATGGATGCTAAGTCGATCGTCCTGCAAACCCAGATTGATCCAGCCGTTGAGTCTGTCATGGGCGATGCGGGACGACTCCAGCAGGTCGTCTGGAATTTGCTGTCGAATGCGGTGAAATTTACGCCCCCTAGAGGACAGATCACCGTTGTCCTAACCCAGGCTGGAACAAATGCGCAACTCCAAGTCATAGACACAGGCAAAGGCATCCATCCTGACTTTTTGCCCTATGTGTTTGAGCATTTCCGTCAAGAAGATGCCGCCACGACGCGAAAATTCGGTGGGCTGGGGCTAGGATTGGCGATCGCCCGCCAAATTGTAGAACTACATGGCGGCAGAATAAAAGTCACAAGCCAAGGTGAAGGACAAGGTGCGACGTTTACGGTTGAGATTCCGCTGAAAGAGCGACAGAGATTGACATCTGAATGCAAGTCCCAGGGCAATGTGCCGCCATCTGCCCGTCGATCGCTAACGGGGCTTCACATTCTTGTGGTGGATGATGAAGTGGATTCTCTGGAATTAGTGAAGTTTGTGCTAGAGGAAGCAGGAGCAATGGTCACTAGCACGTTCTCGGCGATCGAGGCACTACAATCGATCGACCAGCTTGTTCCTAGCCTCATTGTTAGCGACATAGGAATGCCAGAGATGAATGGCTATGCCCTGATACGGCAGATTCGGGCGCTAGAACAGACAAAGCAAGTTCCAGCCATTGCTTTAACGGCATACGCGCGAGAGAGCGATCAACAGCAGGCGATCGCGGCTGGATTTCAGCAACATATTTCAAAACCCGTTGATCCAGAAAAGCTAGTCAGCGCAATTTGCGCTCTGTGCAGTTTGTCTGAGTCTGATCTAATTTGATCTAATCTAATCAGACAAGATAGAGCCGACTTCCCAAGCCGCACACCTTTCAGCAAGCCTTAATCTCGCAGCGCCTTTAGCCTCGACTCCTGGATGACTTCTAACAGGGTTAATCTTTTGTTTAAGATCTTTAACAGTAGCCTTTGATACAATTTAGTAGGGAACAATAAAGCTAGTCGATCGGGCAACGTCTCACTCTCTTCAGCTAGACCGTTGCCTTACAACACAAGTGCTTAGAGGAATTTTCATGTCTGAATCACTCTTGTCCGATGCCAACCAGCGGCTTAAAAAAGCCTTGCGCTATGTCACGATTCACGAAGATGCCGTCGAGCGACTGAAGCATCCTAAGTCCAGTCTGACGGTTTCCATTCCTGTCCGCATGGATAACGGCTCTCTGCGCGTGTTTCAGGGCTATCGCGTCCGCTATGACGACAGCCGAGGTCCCGCTAAAGGGGGAGTGCGCTTTCACCCAGGCGTAACGCTAGATGAAGTGCAGTCCCTAGCTTTCTGGATGACCTTCAAATGCGCCGTGCTAAATTTGCCCTTTGGTGGAGCAAAAGGCGGCATTACTCTCAATCCCAAGGAACTCTCTAAGTTTGAACTAGAGCGCTTGAGCCGAGGCTATGTGGACGCGATCGCCGACTTCATTGGCCCCGATGTTGATATTCCGGCACCCGATGTCTACACCAATCCCATGATCATGGGCTGGATGATGGATCAGTACAGCATCATCCGCCGCCAGATTACCCCCGCCGTGGTGACGGGAAAACCGATCGCCATGGGCGGCAGTCTGGGACGCGAAACTGCAACGGCAATGGGCGCATTTTTTGTGATTCAAACCGTGATGCCCAAGCTCAACCGCAAGCCAGAAAACACTACCGTTGCGGTGCAGGGCTTCGGCAATGCTGGGGCGGTGATCGCCGAACTGCTGTTTCGGGCAGGATACAAGGTAGTTGCAGTCAGCGACTCTCAGGGGGGCGTTTACTCACCACAGGGCTTAGACATTCCCAGCATTCGCAAAATTAAGGAGTCCACGCGGGGCATCAAGGCGGTGTACTGCGAAGGATCGGTTTGTAACCACGTTGACCATACCGCCGTTACCAATGCTGAACTGCTGGAGCTAGAGGTTGATTTCCTCATCCCGGCTGCATTAGAGAATCAAATCACGGCTGAAAATGCCGATCGCATTCGTGCCTCCTACATTTTTGAGGTAGCCAATGGCCCCATCACCTCAGCCGCCGATGCCATTCTGGAAGCCAAGGGCATTCAGGTTTTCCCCGACATTTTGGTGAATGCGGGTGGCGTCACCGTCAGCTACTTCGAGTGGGTGCAAAACCGCAGTGGCTACTACTGGACACTCCAAGAGGTTAACCAGCGCCTTGAGGAAAAAATCACCCGCGAAACTGAGCTAATTTGGACGATCGCCCAAGAGCTAAACTGCGACCTGCGCACTGCCGCATACGTCCATGCCCTCAAGCGCATGGGAGAAGCGATCGAGGCTAAGGGAACGCGAGAAGATTATGTGAAATGAGAGGCTATAAGACGAGGCAAGTCTCAAACTACGGTTTCTGGCTTGCCTCTTCAGCTTCCTTCATCTCCTGACTTTCCAAAGTGTCTAATACTTCCTGCATTTCAGACTGAGTAGCCCGTTTTTGTAATGCCGACCAGCAGTGCCCTGAATTATTCAGCAGCGTTTGACGGCGTAACTGCTGTAAAGCTCTAATGCAAGATGAGCAATCGCAGCCAAACAGTGTGACAGCAGCATCGCTCTCTGCGGCACTGAAATCGGTTTCGGGATACTCAATAGGAATGTTGATAGCAGAGGCAATCAAAGTCTCATGATCTCTAGGACGAAGCGACTGCACCGCTTCGGATTCAAGCAGATCGCAGGAGGCTGTGAGAGGCGTCGCGATCGCTTCTGCCCAAGTTTGACTAGATTCTGTCGCCGCAGAAGCGAGGGTCAGCAACGGCAGGGCTAAGAGTGAGCTAGCCATTGCAGGAATTGCCACTAAGCTCAATAAAATCTTGTGGTTCATAAAAATACGCGCCTCAGCTTGGTCACGCTAATCTTAAAGACAGTTCTGCCCACAAATCATAGCTTGACTAAATTGTTTTGCGACTAGCTAGAGGCGCTTGTATAAAACCGCAGCGCAAATTTCCAGAACGATCGCGCCACCCAGAGCAGGGCGATCGCCAAACCTCCAGCACCCGCAATCCAGGCAACTTCGACTCGGTTGAGCAATGTTTCTGCCGGGATTGTCGTCAAGAACGCCACCGGAATCACAAAGGTGAAAAAGAAGCGATACGCCACCGGATATGCCGCCATCGGATATCGCCCCGCCTCTAGCAGTCCCCGCAGCACTTCTGTGACGTTGTAGATTTTGACGAACCAAATGCTCGTGGCTCCCAGCATAAACCAGAGGCTATACAAACTCAGTAGCCCAAAAAACAGCGGTACGGCGCTAAAGAAATAGGCGATCGGCTGTACCTCCAGCCTTGTCCCAGCATAGCCAATCAAAATCATGCCAAACAGCAAATCAGGCAAGCCCCAGGGCGAAACTGTGCGGGCAGACAGCCAAAACTGAGAGCTAATTGGCTTCAGCAGCACAAAATCCAGCGTTCCCTGCTGCACTTGTTTCACAATTTGATTGAGGTTGGGAGCCAAAAAGGTGCTGGAAAACCCTTGCAGCAGCGTGAACAGACCCAAAACAATGAGCGCCTCTTCCCAGCTCCAGCCTTCAAACGTATAGCCTGTTTGGTAGAACAGCGACAGGCCGAACAGGCTGCCCGCCATGCCACCCAGACTCGTCAGCGTCGCCAAAATGAAGTTAGTGCGATATTCCAGCTCGGCAGCGATCGCCGTGCTCCAAAATAGCTTCAGCACCCGCCAATGTCTTGTGAGCCAATCCATAACGTTACGGTATCTCAAGGAGAGTGAACGAGTAAATGGGTGGACGGGTGGATGGGTAGATGCTCATCCACTCATACACCCATCCACCCATTATTAGGCAATCCACTATAAACCCCTTCCATTAAGGCATCGCCAGCTCTCCAAGCACCTCTAGGCGCTTAAAGTTCCCCAAGGTCATGAAGGTTTCCGTTAGGGTTTCGGCGATCGTCGGCGTAATCCAGCCCATCTGCTTGAGCAGGTGAATGGCAATCGCATGTTTTGCCCGCTTAGCACCATCTGTGGCTTTAATCGCCAGTCCCAGGCCTTGCCCCACCCGCGCCACACACTGAATGCCTTCGGCTCCAGCTTTGCTCACTAGCTCACCCTCAGCAAAGCGCATCAGCTCCGTATCAAACTGTCCTTCGCCCGAAATTAGGCTGGGATGATGCGTCATGGCGCGAACGATCCGCTCCATATCCACACTATCTCCAGAGCCAAGCTGAGCATACAGCGTTGCCATTTGCCCTAGCTGCATAAAGTAGGTGGGCGCACCGCAGTCGTCATGGGCATAGATAAACTCTTCGGGCGGCATCTTCAGCAGCTCAGCCATTTTCGTCACAATTAAACGCTGTACCGGATGGTTGCGCTGAAGATAGTTGCTGGTTGGGAAATTGCACTGACGGCAGACCGCCAGCATTCCGGCATGTTTGCCTGAGCAGTTGTGCTCTAGGGGGCTGCGCTTGCCGGGTGGTACAGGACATTGCAGCGCAGTCGGCTCCACATCGCATCGCCAGAGAATGTTAAACACCTGCCGCGCCTGGTCAACCGTACCCTGATGAGAGCTGCACATGACCGCCAAATCGCGATCGGTTAAGCCAAATCTTTCCAGCGTACCCGTATTGGCAACCGCCAAAGCCTGAAACGGCTTTAGTGCCGATCGAATAAAGGTAGAAGTCTCCGGATTGCCTGCCACAGACAAAACTCGCCCCCGGCTGTCTGAGACAACGGCCTGGACTCGATGCGTCGATTCAATAATGCCTTCTCGCAGTAGCCGCACCTGAAGCTCTGCGGTTTGGATGGTGCGTTTTCCCCTTGTCATGGCTAAAACTGTGCCACACTCCCGTACCCGCTGCAAGCGATCGCTACAAAAACATCCACACAACACCGCCTAAAATAAACAGAGCTAAAATTATGCCAAAAGTCATCTTCAGCCTTTGCAGCACAGACTTGAGCTGATAGTTGACAATCAAATTGTCTCGCTGCAATACCTCTTCCGGTTTCGTCCATTCCTGACCATCATACCAACCCGACTCTTCATAGAATATCGTGGCGTTGGAGAGGCGATCGCATACATACACCCAACCTAGGTAGAGCCGTAGCAGCGCCAGCAGAGGAATGACCATGGCACCTGCTGCCCCAAAGATGAAAAACTGAGCTGGATACTTAGACACATGGAAGCTGGTGGCAGCTACAGGAGCCGACACCAGCCAGCTCAATGTCCATAAAACAGCTATGGGCTTGATAAAGCCCTTTAGATCTAGAGTAGCCCACCTAAAAAACCAGGATTCCTTAAGCTCCTGATATTCATTGATGGGCTGCTGCTCGGTGGGGACAGGACAAACGGGGGCAGAAGACGGCATGGTTTGAGCGCAGACCTAGACTGTGCCTTTACTTTAACGCCTCTACTTTAACGAATCTGCTGTCGTCTGGGCTAGGGGCACAAAGTTTGTGCGTTCGGCATGACCCCAGAAAGCCTCAAGCCCATAAAATTCTCTGGCTTTGGGCATAAAGACATGGGCAATCACATCCCCGTAGTCCAACAAGATCCAGTAGCCTTCCGATCGCCCTTCTACCCGCAGAGGCAAGCGCTGACAGTCTTTTTCAACCTGACCTTCAATGGAGCTAGCAATCGCCCTCACCTGCACGCTCGAAAGACCCGTCACCATCACAAAGTAATCAGCAATGTAAGACACATCCGCCACCTTTAGCAAAACGATATCGCCGCCTTTGCGATCGTCTGCGGCGGCAGCAATGGCCATAGCAAGCTTACGGCTATCTTCTTTGCGGCTGTCCTCTTCGATGTTTGCCTCTCGCCGCTTGGGTGGAGTCGCAATGCTGTTGTCAGAATTCTGGGCTTGAAAAGCGTTAAACATCAAGGAATAAATTCTCCTAAAAAATGGGTGATTGGAACCAGTCAGCCTGAAGCTTCTAGCAGTCTAAAACTTTATCTCCCGATAGTTTCGATCATAGTGAACACAGCTAATTTCGGGAACGGTAGCCACGAATTTTGGCACATTAGGTTACAAAATACCGAAGCTGTCCAACACCTGCTCTCGGTGACAACGCGCAGCCGAACCGGACTCAGGAACAAAAGCCAGAAGGCAACAGGCTAACATTTGCCTCAAATTAATACTGACTAAAACGAAGTTAGTCTAAGACTTCAAGATGATCCTCCTGCCTCAAATCCAATTAATGATGCGTGATTGAAGCAGATTTTTATCTTTCATGAGCCTAAAGTAAATGCCGTATTCTCACGGTAGCAAAACTTACCCGTAAATTAATACACCTAAGTTGAACACTCAGTTGAACTTAAGTTGCACTTCAGTTGAACATGGGGCAGTTGAGTGTTTCGTCGCATCATCTCAGCGCTTAAACAAACTATGCGAATTCTGATTTATTCCTATAATTACCACCCTGAACCGATCGGCATTGCGCCCCTAATGACGGAACTGGCAGAAGGACTGGTCGCAAGAGGGCATGAAATCAGAGTGGTAACGGGAATGCCCAACTATCCTCAGCGGCAGATTTACCCCGGCTACCAGGGCAAGCTGTACTGCACCGAAGAACGAAATGGCGTAGTGATCCAGCGCAGCAGCGTCTGGATTCGCCCTCAGCCCGGACTGATTTCACGGATGCTGCTGGATAGCAGCTTTGTGCTAACTAGCCTTCTACAGGCTCTGAGAGGCTGGCAGCCCGACGTAATTTTGCTGACGGTGCCGCCCCTGCCGATCGCCGTTCCGGCAACGCTCCTAGGCTGGCTTTACGCCTGTCCTGTAGTGCTAAATCTGCAAGATATCTTGCCAGAGGCGGCAGTGCATGTGGGGCTAATCAGCAATAAACGAGCCATCAAAGTATTTGAGGCGCTGGAGAAATTTGCCTACCGCACGGCGCACACCATTAGCGTGATCACAGAAGGCTTTACAGATAACCTAGTGAGTAAAGGAGTGGCGATCGACAAAATCCGCTGCATTCCCAACTGGGTCGATACCAAGTTCATCCGACCCTTGTCAAAAAACCACAATCCCTTTCGCCAGATTCATAAGCTGCAAGATAAGTTTGTGGTGATGTATTCCGGCAATATTGCCCTGACTCAAGGGTTAAGGACGGTCATTGAGGCGGCAGCAAAACTGCGACACATTCCCGAAATCGTGTTTGTGATTATAGGCGAAGCCAAAGCGCTAGATAACCTATGGCAGGTTTGCATGGAGCATCAGGTAGAAAATGTGCTGCTGCTGCCGTTCCAGCCGCGCGAACAATTGCCAGAGATGCTGGCTGCTGCCGATGTCGGGCTGGTCATGCAGAAAAAAAACGTGGTGGCATTCAATATGCCCTCCAAAATTCAGGTGTTACTGGCTAGCGGTCGTCCAATTATTGGTTCTGTCCCGGTAAACGGTACGGCGGCAAGGGCGATTCATCAGAGCGGCGGCGGTGTTGTGGTTGAGCCTGAATCTGCCGATCGCCTTGCCGAAGCCATCCTCGACCTCCACGCCAACCCAATAAAAGTAGAGGCGATCGGGGAACAGGGCAGACGCTACGCCGTGCAAAATTACTCTGCTGAGCAGGCGCTCAGCCGCTACGAAAAGCTATTTTATGAGGTTGTGGCTGGAACCTCACGGAAACCTGCGATGACAGAGCGCGCAATACCTGACGCAGTACCTACTGAGTAGCAATTTGAGTGGCGATCGCAGGCTAAAAAAACCGCTTGAGGACGGGTTGATGGAATCGCTGGGCTTAAGTTTTATACCAATTTAAGACTCAAATAGGGCAGATGATTTTCGAGAGCCGCGCGGAGCGCGGCTCTCGAAAATCATCTGCCGCCTCATCAATTTGAATTGGTGTAAAAGCTTAACTTTGTTTTTGAGACATTTTCTGCGGAAAACCCAGAATGAGCCTTACTTCCTAGCAAAAACACGGAAAACCCAATAAGAGCAATTCCTGACTCCTGATGCTAAACCCTACTGAGCTGCCTCAAACACAAACGGCTTTGCCGTCACAAATTGGCTAGACACCTCGCCCGAAAACACGATTTGCTGGTTGTCGCCCAAATCAAGTGTCCTAACGCCAGACTCTGGAGAAAAATCTACTTTCTTTAGATCGACCCAGAAGACATTCGGAGAAATTGCAGACTCAAAGTAGTAGAGCTTGTCTTTTTGGTCAGCGACAACACGCCAACGAGTGGTCGAAAGGTTAGGTTGATCCGACAGGCTGATGCCGTAGGGAACTGAGGCATTTCGAATAACGCTAAATACAGAGGCAGCGGCTACGCGAGGGTCATCGGTTTCTGGGATGGCATTGATATAAAAGCTGGCACGAGCAAAGCGATCAGTGGCGCGGCTGGTACCCGGCAAAAAGGTAAGACCATCTACCTGCCGCCAGTATTGAGCGATCGCCAACTGATCCTCAAACACAGGTTCGTTGGTCATTACCTGGTAGCGGCGATCATGGTGAATTCGTAGTTTTCCATCCACCCATTCCAGGATGGCACTATCGCCTGTAGCATCTGAGAGTGAGAGGTGAAGAGTTGACAGACGACCTGGCTGACCTGGTATCTCTCCCGTTGCCACATGAAACGGATTGGCACGGATATGAGCTATAGACTCGGCGACGGTTGCAAAATTGTCGAGAAAATATTGCGACCAGATCGACAGCGATGTTCGCGGGGTTTTGCCGTCATCTTCAGGATATTTGGAATTGGCTAACCATTGAGCATTCACCACCAGCCCCGGCTCGTTCATGCCGTCAACAGTCGAGATGTTGTAGCCGCTAACAGCCAAGCTGCCATATCTAGAAGTCCATGTCAGTGAGTTAGGTCCAGCTGCGCCATGGCGCTCCATACCCTGAGGAAAAATCCACAAATTGCTTAAGATTTCTAGCTTCCAGTCCATTGTGCGACCAGTAAGGACTCGACCCCCTGTTCCTTGGTAGAGCGCTCGCGTACAGGCTTCAACGGGTATGGTCAAAGATAATGCTGTCGATATCAACAGCATCGGTAGTGCACTATAAATCGTTTTTTGGATAGTTTTCATATTGGCTGAATCTCGCTAGTTCCTGTTCAATTGCTGCCCTTGGAAGGGAGAGACTCATGCCTAATTGAGGGCAGTAGCGGGTTGTACCTGAGTTTTCGTTACATTCTGCCTCTGGCAAGTTGAGCATACTCTACCCTGAAAACTTCCGGTTGACAGTTAGATTAATGCTTTCTTCCGATTGGCTTCTCAAGCGAGTGGGACAAAAAAGGCTTATTTCCCAGGGAGTGCTAAGACTTCCCCACTAACTCATCCTAAGGTGGCTCAGGTTTTGTATCAGATCTGATACTGTCTAAGTCTGGAACTGCTGCTGGCTACCACACCTCATCGTCACCGCACCAGATCTCCAAATCTAAATCGTTGAGGTCAATTAAGGCACTCTGAATCTGAGCTTGCGTGCCGTCTAACTCCAGATCAAACCAGCCATCTTCCTGTCCATTAGCGCCTAAAAGCGCTGCGGTAATGTTCACCTTAAGGCCATAGCGCGTGATCAAGTTAGAGATAATGGGTTCCCGCTGATACTCTTTGGGAATCCGTAGACGCACCCGAAGCTGGGTACGGCGATCGCTTGGGACAGCGCTATCGGATTTGGCAGAAAACGATTCGAGGGTAGTCATTTGAGCCTTCCAATACTATCTACGGTTAGTCTATCGGATTACTGATCATAATACCTGAAATTGTGAGTGAAAGCGATTTTAGGCGCTGCTAATTTTGAATGGTTAGAATTGCTTAGCTATTATGTAGATGAGTGATAGCAGAATTCAGGTCGTCTCTAGCTCGATCGTGCCTGAGGTGAAAAGTCTCAATAACCGTTTTTTTGACTCCGTTCCCTGAAATATTTCTGGCATTGCTGACCTTTTCCTAAAACATTCATGAAGCAGCGCTTTGCTCGTAAATTTACGACTGTCCAACCTCAATGCTGGCTAGCTTCTGGCATGTCTTTGCTGGTGATAGCGGCTAGCTTCTGGACAGGTTCAAAAGCTGTTGCCTCAGAGCCGAATACCTTGCTGCTGCTGACCACTCCGCTCAACGAACAGCAGGTGAATCAGCTGTGGGCAGGAAATGTGCCGACTGATCGATCGATTATTGCGGCAAACACCGTTTCTCAATCCGATCTCACCATTCCCAGCCTGTGGTGGGCGCAGAAACAGTTTGGCGGTACCCTGCTCAACTACTGGGTCGCGTATTCTGGCGCTGATGGCGCTCCTCGCCGGATTGATCTGCTAGTCGATCAGCAGGTCTGGAATGGAACCAGCTATATCGATCGCTATGCCTTCATCACGCAAATGGGCGAAACTGCAAAGGACTTTGATTACAACCTGCGGGTGTTTACCTGGCGAGGAGATTTACTAGGAGCCTATGTTTGTGATTTCAGCGCCCCCAATCTGAGCAATTCTGGGACGATCGCCCCCACTGAAGACTCACGAACTGTCTCTCAATGCGATGTATTTCTGGGGCTTTCAGATCCCGGAACCTTTCAAAACAATCCCCTCCCTGCGGCACCTTGAGATCTGGCTGACGCTAATTATTTCTAAGCGTTGCTCGATACCGCAGTATTGCGCAGGGTTGTCCAGAGACGGCGGTATTGCTCAACGGTATCAGGGGCTAGGGGCAGAAGGAATTCACTGCGCTGCTGAATTCCACCATCAGCGATCGTCGCTCTAGCCTGACGTAAAGATTCTGGCAGATTTTCTGAGGCAATTGTTTTACCGACGGCTGTTTCACCAACGGCTGTTTCACCAAAAAAGAGCGGTGAAGCTGCAGAGCTGAGTAGTGAAAGCTGTGTGGCAATTTGGGGTTGCCAGCAGAAACCAATCCACTGCTTCACTAGGGAGAGACGATCGCTCGCCCCAGTCGAGATCGTTGGAGCCGTCGTAGGACGCACCCACAGGTCGGCAGTCAAAACGCTGCCCGATTGGGGCACCACGCCAGCTAATTCGCGATCGCGCTTGAGGATGGGCAAAATTTCGTGTGACCAGCCCACCGCCAGCCAGGTATCTTCCAAAATTAGCGGCTGGAGATAGGACTTAGAGCTGTAGAACTTGACCTGCTGCTGAAGCAATTGCAGCTCTGCAGGCAAATTGGCAACACTTTGCAAGTCGGCAAGATTGATCGATCGCCCTAATTTCTTCAGGGTTAGCCCAATCACAGCTCTAGCACTATCGGGCAAGGAAATACGTCCTTTGAGAGGCGATCGCCATAAATCGCTCCAGTCAGAAGGTGTCCACCCCAAAGACTTGAACTTGTCTGGACGATAGACCATCATTAGCGTTCCCCAACGATAGGGAGCTGCCCAGAGCGAATCATTGGCTTTGCCTAAGTTTCCTTGAGCATCTCGTCGAGCAAATTGCTGCCACACTTCGGGCAGCTGCTGCCATTCAGGAATGTCTTGGAGAGGCAAAGGCTGAATGAGTTTTTGCTGAATGGCTGGAGCGAGCCAGTAGTCGCCCAGCGTCACGAGATCAGAGGGTGGCACAGATTTGTCGCCCACAAAAGGAACAAATCCTGGAATGGGGACTGTCTTTGGATCGCTTTGGGGCGTTTGCCAAGTTTGCAGTAGCTCAAACAACTCTGCAAGCTGTTTACTCTGAGAAAAACTGAGCGGCAGGCTGGCAGCTTGCCGCTGAAATTCCTTCAAGAGCTGAGGCGGCACAGAGTTTTCCAAGACGCGAATTTTGAGTGCCGCGTCGCTAGTGGAATTACAGCCCAACACTAGCTGGCTGAGAGCTAACGCACTGGTGCCGAGGAGGAGCGATCGCCGAGTGAGCATGGGGCAAATAAGCGTAAATTAATAAGCGTAAATTAATCTGTGAAGAAGTGAAGCTTCTACCCGAAGGCGTGGGAAGTCTATTTTCATAGGTATTTCAGTCTATCTCATCCCATTCACAAGGATCGTTGCTGATTTTAGGTATAAATTTTTTTGAAAGAGATGCTCAGCACCCCTTTCAAAAAAATTTATACCCAGATTAAATAATGCCTCACAAGGGTTCTAATGAGTAATCACAGACCTTATGGAAAGCAGTTATTTGCCTGACGATTCTGCAATTAAAAGTCTTCAGAGTTCATCAGAGTTCAAGAGAATTTGATTAACCTGCAATAGCTTGCTGCTGCCAATAGCGATCGAATCTCGCTAATTTCTATTCACTTTCACTCAGCAATGATTGCACCTAGATGATTAATGTAGACTGTTAAAACTGTGCCGTTTCTCAGTCTTTTCGGCTTAAATTTTTCTATGAATAAAAAGATGTTTCAGATTCTTCTCTTGAATAAAAATAGATTGAGCAACAAAAGTTAAATGATTCAGGAGTATTCACTCCTATTGAGCATTTAGTTCTTAAAATATGGACATAATTCGTTAAGAAGAAGTAGAGCATTGAATGGATCCACTCCAGGAGCAAGTGTCTAATTTAAGTACAAAAGTAGATGCGCTGCATGGCAGCCTTGAGCAGGTGGGAAGTCAAATTATTGACATTCTCTCTGAGCTAAAGGGGAAAGAGCGCGGTTACTCCTCGTCCTCTGGAGCAAGTCTGGGGCGTTATTCTCCGCCCAGCCGCAGTAGTTTTGACATGGAAATGGCGCACAAAGATGTGTTAGCCGATGACAATTACTCAGATTCAGATTCTCAGAAGGGCGATCGCGTTCTGGCTCCAGAAGTCCAGATTCAGCGCTTGACAGCTCAGTTAACGGCTGCCTACAACCGGATTGCCGCCTTGGAAGAGCAGCTCATGTCCCGGCGAGTCCTGTAGTACCTTTGGTGTTGATATTCATGCAATGGTCTTTTATGGGGTGAGCTTCGCCCACCCCATAAAAGACCATTGCATTTTGAGCACTGTACCTTCAGCGGCTCAAGCGATCATACTCGTTGGCAAGAGTCTCGATCGCTGATAACATCTGTGCCTGATCCCAGTTTTGGTAGAGGTGGGCGGCGATCGCGCATCCACCAGCCCCCACGCCCTCTTTCACAAAGCCTTGCTCGTAGGCGCGCAGCATCTCGTAACGTGATGGGGCAAAGCTGAGCTGAGTGGCTAACAGCGGAGCTGCCAGCATTTGCGCTAGACCCACAGCGTCACCCGTTGGATCTTCTGCCACCCAACGGGTAGTTCCCACTGCCACTTGTTCAGGTCGCCAGTTCAAAGACTCAGTGCGAACCATTGCCTGAATCAGCGCGTAAACTGCTAACATTTGCGTTCCACCTGCCAGCAGAACGCCGCAAGATCGGCTAGCAGCGATCGTCATACCTGCTACCACTACCTGCATAGGGTCGCCCACAGCCGCTACGACGCTATCCCAGTTTTCTTTTTGCTTTAATCCCGCCCGTTTTAGCCCAGCCTGTACGATCTCCCACTTCTGCTGATGATTGCAAGTTGGGTGGCTGCTGCTGACCTTCCCCATAGCATCCCAGCCCAATGCGGTTAGCACTGCTAGCGCCGTTGTGGTGCCACCCACAACACACTCCCCCAGAATGAGATAGCCCTGTGCTTCAGCTGCCAGCTTTGCGCCCCAGATTAGACCCTGCTGCAACAGATGTCGCACCATAGCAAGATCGAGGGCATGCCCGTGGCTCAGGCATTGGGCAGGACTCCCCTGAAGGTCGATCGCCGGGACAGAGGGTGGCTGAGGCAATCCGGCATTAAACAGGTAGACCGGAATCTGCTGGGCTACGACGATCGCCCGCGTGATCAGCACTGGCGATGCACCCGACTGTAGCGGCGGCAAGGGATAGGTCGGATGAGCCTGAACCCCGCGCGCCAAAAATTCGGCATCTGCTACTGCCGTATAGCGGCGATCGTCTGGTGTAGCTCCAGCCGCAGAAATGCCGGGGATCAGCCCTGTTTCGGTAAATCCCAAGATGCAAGCCAGCAGCGGAGGAGCCTTTTGAAATCGATGTATCCAGGCTTCGGCTTGCTCAATCTGGCTGTAGGCTCGAATCATTGGCTAGGTTCTAGGGTGGGTTCAAACAGGCTCAGATATCAGGTGTTGCTAATGGTTTAAGGCACTTTACTCTTCGAGCAACACCTGTACCCACTGCGGCGGATCAGGAATAGGATTACCCAATCGCCCTAGCAGCAGCCATGCCGCCAAATGCACCGTAAACAGGTAAACCAGATCACTGCACAAAATAATCACAACAGTGGCAACCTGCACCACCGTTAGATTGGTTTGCCCCAGACTGTCTAGCCCTAGCCAGCCCCAATCTACCAGGACAGACAGCAACCATTGGATAAAGTCTGCAACCCGGTTAGTGGAATAAGCCCACAGGTCTTCGCCCAGAAAAACAGATAGAATGCTGAGCCGGAAGAAAAATCCTAGAGTGGAGAGTAAAGTCCCCAGAATCATAGAGGGTAGCCAAGGCGATCGCCGATGCCACATCATCCCCAACTGCACACCCAGCAAGGCATAGGGCACAAAAAACAGCAGACTTAAGTAAGGTCCCATTAGCACCGACAGCAGCAATCCACAGACGATCGCTGCCATCCAGGACGATCGATGTCCCCAGCGCAGATAAACTAGGGCGATCGGCAGGGGAAACAAAATGCGCATCCAGGGGCCAATGCTGAGGTAGTAGCTCACCAGCCAGAGCAAACTGGCAGTGCTAGCCAAGAATGCCACCTCTACAAGCGTGAGGGGCGGTGTTTTGATAGCGACGATTCCCAGGCGATCGCCTGCTGTCGATCGATCGGTAGATTGAGCGGGGCGAGACAGGCCAGCCTCGACTTCAGCTAACTCCTCGGCAAGACTGCGCTGATCGGTTGGGCGATTGCTATCGTCACGATTTTTTTCTTCGCGATTCTCTCCCGTCGGATCAGTCAGCGAATTATCGAAAGAACTGCTCATGCCGTTTTGAATTTTAGATTTTGGCTTTTGGATTTTGAAATCCTTCTGGCATGAGCGCCTTTCGTAAGCATTTGGCTAACACTTATCTTTTGGGGTGGAGTTCTTTCGGGCATGGAGGCAAGGATCTTTAAAGCACAATCAGCTCATCTACTGTAGCTTTAATCCAAAATCTAAAGTCCAAAATCGCCTCACGTTTCTCCCAGCCATGCCAAAAGCTCTGCATTGACGCACTCGGCGCACTCGTCATAGAGACAGTGTCCGGCTTCAGGAATTTCGACTAGCCGCAGTTGGGAGTTGAAACTAGAGAGCTGGCGCCCGCGCACGATGGGAATGACGCGATCGCCTTCTCCCCATACCACTAAGATAGGCACTGTCACTTGCGGCAACAGATCCTCTGTTTTAAGGCTGAAATCAATCTGAGTCCGGGCTTTTGAGAGTCGGTAGAAAGCTTTGGAGGCTCCGCGATCGAATCCAGGAGTCAGAAAGCTGGCAATTAGCTCTTCAGTGATACGCTCCGGATTGACGTAAGCCGCTTTAAGAATCGCTCGAATGATGCCGGGACGACGAACCATCTGAAACAGCAGACGAATCACCAGCGGAGAGGTAAAAAAGCTCTCAATTCTGCCTACCCACGACTGAAGCGAACCGATGAGCAGCTCTTGACGGGAAGCTGGCAGCGTCAGCAGCGCCAGATTTTTCACCATTTCAGGGTAAGCCACGGCTGCGGTAAGAGCCACCAATGCGCCTAGGGAATGACCAACCAGCACGATCGGCTCTCCGATGAAGGTGCGCCAAAAGTCATAGACCTGATCTGCCCACAGCTCAACTTTGTAGGCAGTGTCGGCTTTCTCCGAAGCGCCAAAGCCTACTAAATCTAGGGCATAGACAGGATGGGTTTGGCTTAGCGGCAGCAGATTTTCCTGCCATTGAGCCAGCGAAGAGCCAAACCCATGAAGAAACAAAATGGGCGGCTGATCGGTGGGTGTAGCCGATCGCACAAAGGTATAGCGTACCTGCCAACCTCTCCAAATCCAATCGCGCTGTGAGCCAAGTCGTGTTTGCTGCAATTGCACTCAGGCTCCCTAAGGCATGACTCCATCTTTGATCCATACTTTTGCCAGTATATCGGCTGCTAGCATATCGGCTGCCATGACTGTCGCCAGTCTGCTGAGGAAATTTTTGGTGGGGCGCGAAGCGCCCCACCAAAAATTTCCCCATCCTAACCGCCTTGGCGATCGCTCTTTGCCTGTCCGTAACTCTACGACTTTGGGTCGTGTTTCAAGTATGTTGCTAATTTTTTGAACGGGATGCAAAAGAGGGATACAAAAATGCTGAACGGACAATTAAGTTTACAGAGATTACTCGTTAGACTCAATTGTTCAGATAACTTAACACCTTACTCATAACTTTAAAGATAAGGTTAAGTTAACTAGAAAAAGTCACAAGATTAACTAATTTTATCTACTCGATTTTTTGCGATATGAGTAAGCGGTGTGAGCAGAGCAAGCATGTGAGCTAATCGCCTGTAGATTAATTTTACCTGGAGGAATAAATATGATTACGACAAATCTTTACTACCTCAGAGTTGATCCAGATACGCGCAACGACAAAGGCTCTTTTGTGGAAGATACCGTCTACAAGCTGATGGAGATTGAGCCATCGGGCTGGGCTTTGATCTGTCACGACGAAGCAAGCTGTCACTATGTTGATCCAGATGCCCTGAGAGAACTATCTGAGGACGATCGCTAATTACGAATGTCTAAACCCGTTTTTTTCAAAAGGGACGCCGTGCGTCCCTTTTTTTAGCCCTAAGGATAAAGCACTTAGGACTTACGCAAGCCCTCTAGCTGTAGTGCATTTTTGTTGTGTGTGGTGGGCGCAGCCCACCACACACAACAAAAATGCGTAAGTCCTAGCACTATTGCTTCATCCACCTATGAGATTTATTTTGGGAGACGCGCTCCGCGTCTCCCAAAATAAATCTCATAGCTAAAATTAGTAACTTCGATGAAGCTTCAGGACTGACGACGATTAACCAGAGTTGCACTCGCTTGATCGGTCGGGAATATCACCACGTCACTGATGTTGACGTGCAAAGGACGAGTGGCACAAAACACCACGATATCGGCAATATCTTCAGGGGTGAGCGGTGTTACATTGGCATAGACCTTGGCAGCCCGATCGCCATCTCCCCGAAAGCGCACTTGGCTAAAATCAGTTTCCACCATGCCGGGATCGATCAAGCAGACGCGCACGGGAGTTCCCAACAGATCTAGCTTCAAGCCTTCAGAAAGGACGCGCACGGCGGCTTTGGTGGCGCAGTAAACATTGCCTCCCGGATAGGTTTGGTGTCCGGCGATCGAACCCATATTGATGACCTGTCCGCGTCCCCGACCCACCATTCCGGGCACAAGCTGTCGGGTGACGTACAGCAGTCCCTTAACATTTGTGTCAATCATTTCCTCCCAGTCTTGAATGCTGCCCTCGTGCAATTTGTCCAAGCCCCGACTCAACCCGGCATTGTTAACCAAAGTATCTACGCTTGTCCAAGCTTCCGGTAGCGAAGCAAGGCGAGACTCTACCTGAGAGCGATCGCACACATCTAGCTCCAGTAAGTGGGTCTGCGTACCGAACGTTTGCTCTAGCTCTGCCGCAAGTTTTTCTAGCCGATCCCTGCGTCGCGCTGCCAAAATCAGCTTGGCTCCGCTTTGAGCAAAAGCGTGGGCACAGGCAGCTCCAATGCCGCTACTCGCTCCGGTGATTAAAACAATTTGGTCTTGAATAGAAGCCATAGTGCGTCACGTGAGGTTTTAGAGAAAGTCTAATGGACTCGCGTTTGATTGGCTTAATGATCATCTTTCTCAAGCTGCGTAAAACTGAAGACAGAGGCGATTAGGATAGATCAAGAGAAGCGATCGCCCCACCTCGCTATGGGTTAAAGCATTGAGTGGGTTAAAGCATTTAATCAGGAGAGAGAATTGGTCACTACACCCTTCAAAACAACAAAATCAGAAGAAATTTTTGCGGCGGCTCAAAAGCTGATGCCCGGTGGTGTCAACTCTCCGGTGCGGGCGTTTAAGTCTGTGGGCGGACAGCCAATCGTGTTCGATCGTGTCAAGGGCGCCTACATTTGGGATGTGGACGGCAACCAGTACATTGATTACGTGGGCACCTGGGGACCTGCTATCTGCGGTCATGCCCATCCCGAAGTCTTGGCGGCATTGCGAGAAGCGCTCGACAAAGGCACCAGCTTTGGCGCACCCTGCTACCTGGAAAATGTCTTGGCTGAAATGGTAATTGATGCCGTACCCAGCATTGAGATGGTGCGGTTTGTCAATTCGGGTACCGAAGCCTGTATGGCGGTCTTGCGATTGATGCGCGCCTTCACCGGACGCGACAAAATCATCAAGTTTGAGGGCTGCTATCACGGTCACGCCGATATGTTTTTGGTGAAAGCGGGTTCTGGCGTGGCGACATTGGGCTTGCCCGACTCTCCTGGCGTACCCAAATCCACCACCGCCGATACCCTCACCGCTCCCTACAACGATCTGGAAGCCGTGAAAGCACTGTTTGCCGAACATCCTGACCAGATTGCCGGAGTGATTTTGGAGCCTGTGGTGGGCAACGCCGGATTCATTACGCCAGACGCTGGCTTTCTAGAAGGTCTACGGCTGCTAACCCAGGAATATGGAGCATTGCTGGTCTTTGATGAGGTGATGACAGGCTTCCGGATTGCCTATGGCGGCGCTCAAGAGAAATTTGGCATCACGCCCGACTTGACGACCCTAGGCAAGATCATTGGCGGCGGCTTGCCCGTCGGAGCCTACGGCGGACGCAGAGACATTATGGCAATGGTGGCTCCGGCAGGTCCAATGTATCAAGCAGGAACGCTCTCCGGCAATCCTCTGGCAATGACGGCAGGCATCAAAACCCTGGAGCTGTTACAGCGATCGGGCACCTACGAGCAGCTCGATCGCGTCACCCAAAAGCTAGCAGAGGGAATGCTGAAGGTTGCGCAAGAGACAGGTCATCCGGGTTGCAGTGGACAAATCAGCGGTATGTTTGGCTTCTTCTTTACCGAAGGTCCCATTCGCAACTTTGAAGATGCTAAAAAGTCGGATACTGCCAAATTCGGGCGCTTCCATCGCGGAATGCTAGAACATGGCGTATACCTGGCTCCCTCTCAGTTTGAGGCAGGCTTCACCTCGTTAGCACATACGGATGAGGATATCGATCGCACCTTGGCAGCAGCAAAAGCTGTAATGCAGACTCTGTAAAGCCTAGGGTCTAAAAAATTAGCCAAAAATTAAGCGCTGCCCATTGAGCAGCGCTTAGTTATTAAAAGAATTAAAAGAGGCTCGAAACGATCGCCCTTAACATCCACAACCCTCATGGGCACAGCCTGTTTGACCGTCTTTGTGACCATTGGCGCAAGCCTCGCTACAGAAGGGCTTGCCGTCTTTGTGAATGGCATTTTCCAAAGCAACCACGCATAGACAAGATTCACAAGCGCATTTCATTTGAGTCACTATTGTCATTGTCGCTATCCCTAATTCATTCTTTATCTACTATAACATCTGAACATATATTCAGATTTTTCCAGACAAATCTAATGTCAATTTAAGACCCAAATAGGGCAGATGATTTTCGAGAGCCGCGCGGAGCGCGGCTCTCGAAAATCATCTGCCCCTTCATCAATGTTAAAGCGGTATAAGATCGACCTTATCCATTTTGAAGGAGAGGAAAGACAGCAAAATCAGGAAAGCATTGTTTGAATTTTTCTAGTGAACGTGCTGCCGAAAGAATCAATACTCTAGATTCTGGCGGTTACCTCGCTATTTTCCAAACCTGTGTGGGAATCGGCGCTTGTGCTGCCTGATTTGGACAAAGTCGAGCTTAAGGTTTCTGCTTAAAAACCCTGTTGAGATTGGGGCGATCGCTAGAGTCAGGGGCTTCAAAATCTGCGGCTGGGCGTTTGGATACTGAGTTTGGAGAATTTTGAGAGTCTGAATTTTGAGAAACCGGATTATGAGAAATACGGGTTTTATCAAGCTCCTCATAGGTTTCCTCACCATCCAACTCTGGGTAATCATCGCCTATTTGCAAGGGAGTCGAGCTGCGAAGTTCTGCGTATCGATCGGAATGCCGAATAGAGACAGCAGGGCGATTAAACGAACCCCAAGCAGCCTTCACACCTGCTAACAGACTGCGGGTTTGGGTTTGTACTTGCTTAGCCTGCTTCCGAGCACCGCTGACGCTTTGATCGACCTGCTGCACGACTCGACCCGCACTCTGCACGCCATCGCTGACATCTTCCGTTAAATCTGTAATTTCCATACCCGTCAGCCGTATGGCTTCCAGGGTAGGCGGCAGCTCCCGGCTAAGGGTATCAAACAACTTTTCTGCGCTACGGGCAGCCCGCGCTAATTCTCGAAAGGCAGGGAGCGCAGCCACCAGCACCGCTGTCAAGCTGGCTGCAACCAGTAAAATTGAAAGTCCCAGCCAAAATAAAGGGTCTACCACAAGTCTTGCCTACATCATGCCAGAATCGTGAATGGGAGAATGATCTTGAACCTCAACCTGTTCGATCGTCTGCCTCTCTCGCTGGCTAGCTTCAACCCCAACCGCAATAGCTTCCCGCAAACGAACCAAGGTGCCATCCCAGTTACGCAAAGCAGTTTCTGAGAGGCGATCGGCTTGAATCTGAACGCTAGTAGATAGATCTTCCGCCAGTTCTGGCAGGGCATCCGCAGATTTCTTGAGCAGCTGACGTGTTTCGCGACCCGACTTAGGCGCCAGCAGCAAACCTGTGACTGCGCCGATCGCCGCTCCCAGCAGCATCCCTCCCACAAATATTCCGGATGATCCTGAACGATTTTCTGACATGCTCTCAGTCCCTACTTCTCTAAATTAATTTTGATAGTGCCTACTTTTATAGTGTACTAACACCACTCTGAGGCGATCGACTCTACAGTCAGACCCCAATTTTAGCTTAGGTTTCAGCCCAGTCTTCTGGATTTACGGCTGAGTCGCGGCTTCACAACCTGACTATTGGGCAATCGCCCTATCCGGCGGCGAGTGTACCACCGCCAGACGAACTGGCTTAGCCCAGTCAACGCTAAAATCTTTTGCGCTTGGTGAATCTGTAGCTCAAGCTGGCGGTACTGCTGGCGAAGCTCCTGCGTGCCCACCTGTCCGCGAGAAATCGCTGCGGGTGCCCCTGACAAGACTGCATGAGTAGACTCCTCTGCTCTGACTAGGGCATCCGCTGCAATTGCCAAATTTTTGCTCAATCGCCAGACTTTGCGGGCAGCATACAAACAAAACAAGGCAATCAGTAAATTCATTACAATTACAGGAGTCACCATGCTTGCCTTCTGTTGCCTAGCCTACAAGTCTCTAGCCTACAAGTCTCTAGCCTACAAGTTCTTAGCCTGTAAGTTTTTAAGATTACAGATTAATTAACCTGCGATGGTTTTTTGGAAGTGTCGCGCTACGCGCGACACTTCCAAAAAACTATTGGGGTTTACCTCGTACATGATCCTTAGCCTACAAGTT
>NZ_JCACIN010000065.1:0-39199 GCF_059504425.1 Drouetiella sp. | reverse complement strand
AACGCTTCTCTGACTCCTATAATAACGTCCTAACCCGCTCTCGTAGTACCATATCTGGATGCAGCATAAATTGGCCAAGGAAATTGGAAAACCTCGTCCCAAAGCTGCTTTTATTTCCCAACAACTCTAGTAAAGGAGCAACCGTCTACACCGATGAGCATAGCATCTACAATTCGCTGAAGGCATGGGGCTATGAGCATGAAACCGTTTGTCATGGCTCTGGAGAATAGGCTCGTGACGACGACCAAGACGGATTTTGTGAGGTACATATCAACACTATGGAAGGATTTTGGTCACTGTTGCGTTCCTGGCTGCGTCCTCATCGGGGCATCTCGCAGGAGAAATTGCCGCTCTACCTGGGCTTTTTTGAGTTTGTCCACAATGCTAGAAAACGGGGAAAAGCGTTGCTGGGAGTGCTGTTAGAAACTTTACTGCCGATCTCCCCGAAACAGCTATAGAGCCATTACGGTTTCTCTTGGTATCAAAGATATTATCCTCACAGTTCTAGAGCGATCGCGAAGAAACGATGAAGTTCTTTTAAGCGAAGATCTGAGAGAAGTTTATGTAGCTAAAATTAATAGAACTCATAAATTATATACGTATTTACACGTAGATAATTTATGAGGCTTTGGCTCACATTCCTGATGCTCTCAGCTCAGGGTATTTATTGCGAGTGTCATCATGATTGGGGATAAGCCAAAAATTCAGCATCCGTTGCAGCCTTTAGCGGCACCCGATCGGCTACAGGTAAATCGGGTGCAAAAGAATCAGCTGAAAATCGGTGTACAAAAAGCACAGGAAGCTATTTATCAACTTTTACTAGAAGTTGTCAGAACTTATTCACCTGAAGATATCCTAACGGAGTTCAGAGGGCTATTTATTCACCACACAGATACAACTAGCTTGGGTGCGCTTCCCTACTTATTTGAGATTGCTTTTTCTAATCAAGAATCAGAGTTTAGAAACACATTAAAGCGATCGTGCTATATTCTCATCAACAATTGGGAGATTAAGCGCAACTATAAATCTATCCGTGAATTAATTCATTTATTCTCAGACACAATCTTATATAAACCTACTATTTCTCCAACCTTAAAACGGCTCAGAGAATGGCTGCGTAACTTCGTCAACAGCCCGGATTTTCAAGAGCTAAAACTATTTGCGGCACGCTATGAAGATTATGAAAAACGGCATTGGGCAGAACGCTATGCATCCTATTTATTAGTTACTCAATATACCAACTTAGATAACCCCATTGAGCAACGGCAAGCTGCTCACCATCTCTCTAGAAAACTGAAGGAAAAATTTAAGTTTGATCTGGCAATGTACACAGCCTTGTCGCAGTGTGGCTCAGGAGTTTCTAGAGGAGGGCGATCGCTCAAAAATCCAACGGGCTTGGGCGATGAAGCTCTGCGCCTGATTAAGCGAGTCATTGCCAGACGAGGATTTTTTAGTTATCCCAATCTTGCCAATATTTTTCTAGATCAAAGCAGTAACCTACCGTATTTTGCGTTTAAACAAAGTCTATTGGAATACCTGCTGTTTTCTGTAGAAAATCAGGAGATTACCGGATTGCTCAGGAAGCATCTCTCCGAGACGCTGCGAAATCTCTACACTGACCATAACGAGAATATTGCAGACAGGGCGCTGCTGCTGAGAACTGCTAATCGCTTGATCGATTCTCTCACCCTTGAAACCTCTGAGTCTCCTTCCCCACTGTTTGGAAAACTACTCTCGTTAGGTAGTCCGATCGCTCTCGTAATGATTCTGCTAAAGCTGATCCTAATTTGTCCTTACGCTCGAACGCACCTGGAAATACGGATTGCTGATTTAATTCGCTACTACGAAAAATATTCTGAGGAAGACTGTCAGTGGGTCATTCACTTTTTTGAGGTCTTCAATGTCACCCTGACTATCTTCACAGAGAACGTTGAATATAACTTGGTAATGATGAATGCTGCTACCCCTGAATCTTCCAGAGCAGGTGCGGAAACTTATCGAATCTTTTCGCAAGCTCGCCAGAAAACTTAATTTTTTGTTTAGTCCTTAAGAGGTAAAGATTTTTAGTGGCGTGGGCAAAGCCCACGCCACTAAAAATCTTTACCTCAATACCTTTGCCATTTTTTGATTCACATCCTGACCTTTGAAGTGCAGGATGCGAATCTTACAAACTGCCGAGCTAAAGGAACTTATTGAACTGGAGAGACTTCGGGCAAACAGACCTTCGTGCCACCCAACCCACAATAGCCATTTGGATTTTTCGCCAAATACTGCTGATGGTACGCCTCAGCATAGTAGAACTCAGGAGCATCCAGAATTTCAGTCGTAATCTTGCCATAGCCTGCTGCAGAGAGAGCCTGCTGATAGGCTTCGCGGGAGGCTTCAGCGATCGCTTTCTGCGCCTCTGAATAGGCATAGATCCCCGATCGATACTGGGTTCCCGCATCGTTGCCCTGCCGCATTCCTTGGGTAGGATCGTGGCTTTCCCAGAATACCTTTAGCAGAGCTTCGTAGCTGACGACCTTGGGATCGAATACCACCAGCACAACTTCATTATGACCCGTCATCCCGCTACAAACTTCCTGATAGGTCGGGTTAGGGGTAATTCCTGCCGCGTAGCCTACCGCAGTGGTGAAGACTCCGGGCTGCTGCCAAAATTTCCGCTCTGCGCCCCAAAAGCAGCCCAGACCGACAACAACCTGCTCCATACCTGCGGGAAAAGGAGGTTTGAGCGGATTGCCGTTGACAAAATGTTTAGCGGGAACAGCGATCGCCTCTGTTCTACCCGGTAGCGCTTTGTCCGGCGTGGGCATCGAAGACTTCTTGCCAAGACCAAATATCGCCATGTTGTGACCCTACTTTCAGCTTATTTTCTTCATGATAACGTAGGGTCACAACGGAGTATGAGAGCAGGCTGAGCTTAACTTAAGAAAGTCGCTTGTCAAGTTTAAGGCAATAGTATTTTCCCAATGATTTTTAGGGGGTGCGGACTTTGCCCACACCCCCTAAAATCACTATCTTTTGAAAACTAATGGATTTAGGCGTAAGTGTCTAAGATTTTAGCTAAGCCTGGAACGGCTTCTTCTACATCACTTTTGACTGATTTACGGAACTTGCCATAGGAAGAGCGGATGATGCCATTCTTTGACTTTTCAATCTTGGTATCTGTGATGCTGAGCAGCATATCGGCTGTGCGGGAGCGATTTTGCGTTAAGTGTTGCACAGGATCGCCTGACTGAATGCCTTCATCCCACATAGGGTCAAGCGCAGTTAAGGCTTCTGGCAAAAGCCTTTGAATCGCACCTGAAACGTAGCTAGGTTCAATGCCTTTGACAACGCCATAGGCCGCCTTTAGCGCCAGTCCAGAAATTCCGCCTTTCGCAGCAACCTGCTCGTCGATCAATTTGGCACAGTCTTTTGCCAAGCTGACTTGGGTTGCTTCATCACGAGCTTTATCACGGAGTGCCATACTAATTCTTCTCAAGATTGACTTGTGGTAATTCCTGATTATTAGCAAGCTTCGCTGATATTCAAGTCTTTGACTCTATTTTTCGACATTACTTAACAAGAGTATAAATTTTTCTTTATGGTCTACAGTTTCTGAGTTTGTCTGAGTACACTACACCCCACTTCTCAATCTGTACAAATTCAGACAGGATTTTAATGAGGTTTAGCTAGATAATAAGACCTCCGGTTTGGTGCCAGCGAGATACAGTCGCTACCCAGTTCCAGAGTTATGGATTCAAAATTACAGTTTATCCCCTCAAAGGCTGCGTCCGCAGGAAGGAATACTTCGTATGAAAGCACAAGATTTGAAAGGAAAAACGATTGCCTTCGCGGGTTCAGGCGGCTTAGACAGCTGCACGATTACCCGGTGGCTTGCCGATCAGGGTGTTCAGGTGGTGTGCTTTACCGCCGACTTGGGGCAGCCTGACGAAGATGATACTGAGGCAATACGTCAGCGAATGCTGCAAGCTGGAGCGATCGATTTTGTGCTGCTGCCCTGCAAAGAGGCGATCGCGGCGATCGGGTTACAGGTGATTCAAGCCCAAGCCTGCTATGAGGGGCGCTATTGGAATACGACAGGTATTGCCCGATGCGTGCTGACCAAGGCGATGGTTCAGGAGATGCAGAAGCGCGGACTCACCGTTTTTAGCCACGGAGCCACAGGGCGCGGCAATGATCAGGTGCGGTTTCAGCTCATCACCAATATGCTGGCACCTGAGTTTGAGGTGTATGCTCCTTGGCGCGATGAGTCGTTTCTGGCTCGGTTTCCAGGTCGCAGCGAAATGATTGACTTTTGCCAGGAGAAAGGGCTTTCGATCACTGCTTCTAAGGACAAGCCCTATTCTACGGACGCAAACCTGCTGGGGCTAACCCACGAATCGGGGATGCTGGAAGCCCTGACGACCCCGGCGCACTTCGTCAAGCCAATTATGGGCTGCTATCCCCAAGATGCGCCTGATGTAGCCGAAGAATTTACCGTCACCTTTGAGCAGGGTTGCCCGGTGAAGGTCAATGGCAAGCCTGTGAGTTTGCTGGAGGCGCTTGTTGAGGCGAATGCGATCGGCGGTAAACTCGGCATTGGCATTGGAACGCACCTCGTAGAAAACCGTTTTGTCGGCATTAAATCGCGCGGAGTCTATGAGAGTCCGGGGGTAGAGATACTGGGTACTTGCTATGCCTTGCTGCTGCAATTAATTCTCGATCGCCGTGCCCGTGAGTTCTACGACCAGCTTTCGCTGCTAATTGCCAAACAAATCTATCAAGGCTATTGGTACGATCTAGCGACCCAGATGGCGCTGCAAGCCATTGAAAAAACGGCGCGGCTAGCGAGTGGGACGATCAGTGTTTCCCTCTACAAGGGTACAATTTCTTTTGTCTCGGCTGATCACGCTCCTCACTCGCTCTACTCTGAGGAAAATGCCTCTATGGAAGGTGTGGGCGACTATAGCCATGCCGATTCTGAGGGCTTGCTACGGGTATTTGGAGTTAGTGCGCGGGTTTTGGCCACTAGCGGTCAAGTTACAATGGATACCTAGGGCAACGCAAAGGTATGGCAACCGCCAAGGCGGTTAGGGCGGGGACATTTTTGGTGGGGGCGCAAAGCGTCCCCACCAATAGTTCAATAAAAAAGGGGCGCAGTGCGCCCCTTTTTTATTGCTCCTCAAGGTTTTAGAGCTGATCTAGCTGAGTTTTCAAAGCCTCTAGTTCGGCATCTACCGCTGCGTCCTTGGGCGCATTTGCTGGCGCAGCAGTCTGCTGGGCAGGCAGCTGAGCTTGCTGGGTAGAACCAGTCAAGAGCTGAGCCTTCATGGCTTCTAGTTCATCATCTACATTGCTGCCAGATTCTAGCTGCGCAAACTGGCTCTCTAGATCGGCTCCAGCCAGTTCTGCTGCTGCCTCAGAGCGGGCTTCCATTTGCAGAACCTTATCTTCCATGCGCTCGAATGCCGACATGGCGCTGCCAGTCCCCAGGTTGCCCACGGTTTTTTGAAGCTGCTCAGTTGCTTTTGCGGCTTGCGCTCTAGCTTTGAGCATATCTTTCTTCGTTTTCGCTTCAGAAATCTTGCCTTCTAAAGCGATGAGGTTGCGCTTGAGAGTGTCTACGGTGCCGCTCTGCTGATCGAGCTGAGCCTTGAGTGCCCCGGCAGTTTCAGATTGCACCTTTTTGCGATTTAGCGCCTCGCGGGCTAGGGTTTCGTCGCTTTTTTGCAGCGCCAGACGTGCCCGCTGCTCCCAGTTGTTGGCTTCAGACTGTGCCTGGTTGTGCTGCTGCTGCATCCGCTTTTGGCTGGCGATCGCTGTGGCTACAGCCATACGCAACTGCACCAGGTCTTCCTGCATGTCAATGATTGCCTGTTCAAGAATCTTTTCAGGATCTTCAGCAGCGCTAACGGCAGAATTGAGGTTTGCCCGAACCACTCGGCTTACGCGATCAAATAGTCCCATGACTCTGTTTTTCCTTTCGGCGTGTACAAGATAAGTAGCCAGAAACTCGGAGGAATTAACTTTAAGCCTGCTCAGACGAGCTGCAACAGGGATCTCTTGTCAACTTCTTAGCACATCTCTAGCGCCAACTCCAGAAACTAGGAATTAAGTTTACGGCAATGGCTTCAGCTCTGCCTTTATTGTAGTTGGGCTTGACAGGTCTGCGTAATAGGCAGATGAGTCTTCGATCGCCCTAGGTCTTCTAAATACTCACGACCTGAAGACTAGCGATCGGTCTCAATCTGCAAAACCCAATCTCGGATCAGCTGATTCACCTGATCGGGCACTTCGTCATGGGGACAATGTCCGGCTTGCAGGTAATGCTCCGTCAACTGAGGGTAAAACTGCCGAAACACAGCGCCACGCGATCGCGCATTCATCCAGGGATCGCCATCTCCCCACAGCATCAGCAGAGGACAGGTCATCTGTTGCAGCAGCACATCATTTTTTTCGCCGCCTTGAGGAGATTTGAAGACAGACGCAAAAACCGTGGACGCGCCCGGATCGCAGGAGGGGCGATAGATATCCTCCACCAGCTCATCTGTGACAGCACTCTGATCTAGGTAGACGCGTTCCAACGTCTGGCGAATCATAGATTTTTGCCGCACATACTGAAACAGCAGCCAGCTAGGTAAGGGGAAAAGAATCAGCGATCGCACTGCTTCAAACATTGCCTTGCGTAGGGGATTTGGCTCTGGCTCTGGCGCTGAGGGGGTAAACGACCCGGCACAGTTGAGCAAAATTAGACCTGCGGCCGATGAACCCTGCGCCGCTAAGCAAAGCGAGGCGTAGCCGCCTAGAGAGTTTCCGGCAAGTACCGCAGGTCGTCCAATCACTTGAGCAATAAAATCTTGGAGCTGGTCGCGCCACAGATCGCCGCTGTACTGAACATCTGCTTTAGCCGATCGCCCAAAGCCCAACAAATCGATCGCCCACACCTCAAAGTCTTGACTCAATCCGGCAATATTTTTCTTCCAGTGATCGGTCGATGCGCCAAAGCCATGCACCAACAGCAAAGGCGGTCGGTCGGTCTGCCGTCCTGCTTTAACGTAATAGATAGAGTGACCTTGCCACTGCCAGTAGTCTGCTGTCGTCGGGGCGATCGCCGTTTGCATAGCCAATATATCTCTAGCGTGAGGTTACAGCGTGAGGGTATTTGTGAAGTAATGTTGAGTATCCTAGCGCAAAGCGATGAGCGACATGGCTTAATCGGGGATGAGTTTTGGTGAGAGAAGGGCGCAGAGCGCCCTTCTCTCACCAAAACTAAAATCAGCAGCGCCCGGTTAGCCGTTTCTCAATTTCTTATGCTCTCTCAATCTTCTAGGAATTTGCAGCGCCCAACTCGACCCAGCCGATCGAGCCTTTGGTTTGAGCGGATCATGGCGATCGTTGTCCTGCTCAATCTGCTGCTGGTGTTGTTTGACCTCAGCTACATTCCCTGGCGAGATTTCTACTTGCGGCAGCTGCCTCAATTTACAGTTTGGTATGGAGAAAATCTGAAAGGCATTGAACCCCACCGCTCAACTGAAACCTATCTGAGAACGGTGCAAAGACTAGAAAATCAGGTGGCTGCTACGGGGCTACAATCTTCCGAGAGCGAGGTGCTGCTAACGAGCCTGCGATCGCTCAGCGCCGAAATGGTGGACGAAAATCCGTTTGAGGGATCTGGAAAGTCGGGCACGCTGGAGCGAATTAAGCGCCGGATGCGCGATCAAGTCAATATCGATTCTTCTAAACAAGCCTTTGCCGTCTTTTGGAGTCCAGAATATCTGAGGCAGACAGGCTGGAACGAGGCGATCGCCTTCTTTGACAGCCGCATTTCCCCCTTGATAGCCACCAACTACTATCGCGGCATTGACGAGACGGGGGAGCCGATCGATCGCTTTTGGCTGATTGACATTGGATTTATCGCTCTGTTCGCCTTAGAGCTTTTGGCAAGAACCTTCTACCTCAGCCGTCGTAGAAGAATTAGAGGGAGAACAACCTGGCTTGATGCACTGGTGTGGCGCTGGTATGACCTGCTGCTGCTGCTGCCGTTTTGGCGGTGGCTGCGCATCATTCCTGTGATCACTCGATTTCATCAAGCAAGGCTGATCAACTTAAATTCGCTCAATACCAGCGTGAGTCATGGGTTCGTCTCTGCCTTTGCCACAGAGATTACCGAAGCCGTGGTGCTGCAAGTCATGGATCAGGTGCAAGAGCTGCTGCGGCAGGGTGCGATCGCGCGTTGGCTGATCAATCCGCAGGGCGGCAGGAAATACATTGATCTCAACGGCATTAATGAAGGGGAGGCGATCGCCAAGCATTTGACCACCTTGATGGTCGATCAGGTGTTGCCGCAAGTCAAACCTGACCTGGATGCAATGATGCAGCATATCCTGACCCGCATTCTCAACACCTCGCCCCTCTACGCCGGACTGCAACACTTTCCTGGAGCCAGTCAAATCTCTAGCCGCATCACCCAACAGATCGTCACTGATGCCACCCAAAATACTCAGCAGGCGCTCAAGTCTGCCTTGGAGGACGAGGTGGGCGCAAAGCTGTTTGCTCGGCTGATAACTCACTTGGGCACAGCATTCCAAACCGAGATCCAGAAGAACAGGGCGATCGATGAAATTCAGACTTTGGCGATCGCCCTGCTAGAAGAAGTCAAAATCAATTACGTCAAGCAAAGCGAACAGCTTGAGTAGGCTCGGCGATTTCGGTTCTAGAACGCTCTTGATGCAATTGACGCTCTAAGTTAAGCCGTTCAAAATCAGCTCCCCTGAACCTGCGATCACTTCACCGATCGCTCCAGCCGCCAAATTCTGGGACTCAAAGAAAGCGATCGTTGGGTCAATTTGATCCGGCGGCACAATCAGGACAAAGCCTACGCCCATATTGAACGTGTTGAACATCTCCAAGGGGCTGACGTTCCCCTGCTCTGCCAGCCATGTAAAAATCGGCGGCGTTGTCCAGCAGCGCACGTCTATCTGGATAGATTGATCCATACCGAGACATCGGGGCAGATTTTCGGGTAAGCCGCCACCCGTGATGTGCGCCATACCGTGAATCTCTAACCCTGCCTGACGAGCCGCCAAAACGGGCTTGACGTAAATTTGCGTTGGGGTAAGCAAGGTTTCCCCTAGAGACCTGCCGCCGAGCTGAGGAGGACAATCGCTTAACTCGCTGCCCGACATTTCCACAATTTTGCGCACCAAGCTGTAGCCGTTGCTGTGGATGCCCTGACTGGCAAGGGCGATCGCCACATCGCCGACCTGCACCCGCGTGCCGTCTATAATCTGGCTTTTCTCAACGATGCCGACACAGAAGCCCGCCAGATCATACTCTCCCGGCTGATAAAATCCTGGCATTTCTGCCGTTTCGCCGCCCAGCAAAGAACAGCCCGACAGCCGACAGCCCTCAGCAATGCCCGTGACCACCTGCGCCAGCTGGTCGGCATTCAGCTTGCCCGTCGCCAAGTAATCTAGGAAAAACAGCGGCTCAGCTCCAGAGGTGAGTACGTCGTTGACGCACATGGCGACCAGATCGATGCCGACTGTGTCATGGCGATCGCACTGCTGAGCCAGCATTAGCTTTGTGCCTACGCCATCGGTTCCTGACACCAACACAGGCTCGTGGTAGCCGCTAGGCAACTGAAATAAACCGCTAAAGCCTCCCAATTTGCCCAAAACTTCGGGGCGATGGGTGCTTTCGACCGCATCTCGAATTTTTCGGACGAAGGCGCGCCCTGCTTCCACATCTACGCCAGCTTGCTTGTAATCCATAGGTCTATCTCTATCTATCGGACGTATTATGAATGAAAATAGTGAATTAAAACGATGATCAAGCGTTTTGACGTGTATTTGGTCAATCTTGATCCGACTGTGGGTAACGAAATCCAGAAAACCCGTCCCTGTTTGGTCATTTCGCCCGACGAAATGAATCGCTTCATCTCCACCGTGATTGTCGCACCCATGACCACCGCAGGACGAGATTACCCCACTCGCGTCACCTGTCGCTTTCAGGGAAAAGAGGGGCAGGTTGTGTTAGACCAAATCCGCACCGTAGACAAAACTCGCCTCGTCAAGCGTTTAGGGCATATTAGCTCAGCTACTCAAAAGAAAGTGCTGGCGATTCTAGCAGAGTTGTTTGCAGAGTAGCGCGATCGCCTCAACCTCCAAACTGCCAATACCTGCGCTTCCAGAGCCATTTAAGCCCGTTTAAACTTTCAAGGCGGTATTAGTTCTCAATAGCGTCAGTAAATCGCAAAGTCTTCCTATTTTTCCTAAAAGCTGGATTTCCAAGGCTCGGAGCACCTTGGAAATCCAGCTTTTAGGGTTTTGTGGCGCGCGCCTCAAAACCCTAATTTACGATCTACTGAACGTGATTAACCAGGGTTATCTAGGGACGGTACTTCTTTCACAAGCCAGCCCTGAGCTTCTAGGCTGGCAATTTCTTGTGCCCGCTCATCGGCAAACTGATTGACGGCTTGTAGCTCGATCGGGAACCGCTGTAGCAGTTCGGCAGCAGACACATGGTAGGAAAATGTTATCTTTCCTAGCGGCAGCAGAGACTTAATGGCGGCTATTCCATTGTGAGTCAGGCTGACCTGATACAAAGGCGGTAGCTGTGAAAAATCTTTGCGTGCCAGCGTTTTGCCATGAGAATCTAGCAAAAATGCAGACAAATTGGTGAGCTGTGCCGTTTTGTCCTGCTGACTTTCGATCGTCACAATCAAATTTGGCTCCTGAGCATGGGTAATGGCGGCATCATAAGATAGTGTTAAATGAATATCATTGCCGCCCTCTTGCTGCGAGACTAAGTTGCCGTCAGCATCATGCTCTCGGCTGTATCCTTCGCCTTGCCATACCCCCTGCCAAACATAGCGCTGAGGCGCGATCGGATTTGCCAACACATCTGCTAGATCGATCGCGGTGACGTAGGGCGATCGCGTCCCATCTAACGAGTCAGGCAGAATCAACTCATCAGACTCTTCAGAGCGGGGGCGATCGATCGATTTTTGAGTTGCGATCGTCTGAGTTGCGATCGTCTGAGTTGCAACATAAGCCGTCACACCTTCTGAAACCTGAACCGCTTTCCAGCCTGCCGGAGCAGCAATTTTGGTAGTGGAAATCTTATTAGCAGACTGGTTAGCAGCAGGCTGATTAGCAGCAGATCGAATATTCTGAGACAAGACTGGAATCTCGTTAAAAACTTGTTCTAAATGAGATGAATGCTGAGAGGATGACGAGTTAGACTGCTTCGTCAAATATGAGTCTTTTATTTTAGCCATGTTGTACTGGTCGATCGTGATTAGAGAGGCGATCGCGCTCATAATTCCAACACAAAGTAGCCAACTCTCTAGAGAAAGCGGTTTAAAGTATTTGACAGGCAGCATAGCTAAAAAATCCTGAGCAATGATGAATTAAAGTTGAAACAGGCTTTGATGTAGAGTTTCGATTTGAGAAATTGGTAAGGGAATCTAGAACCAGCCAAAATAAGCCGGAAATCGATGAAAGCGATCGAATATTTGCAGCAGATTTTGTGGCGAATGTCGTGAGCAAAGTGGGCTAGAGCTTTGATGACTTCATTCGCTATATCTGTTAGCTAGCTTCAGCAGATCGCAAAGCTTACACTCGATTTCCCAACCCTTAAAAGGGGGGGCAGAACTCAAAGTCCCTCTTTGTTAAGGAGGATCAAACACTCTCAAGAATTTTCACTTTTTGAGTCTATTGTGATTAAGAAACAGGCTTAAACCTGACCAGATTAATGAGGTCTTAAACATAAGGTAATAGATGCCAAAGAAGTTTCAAATACCACGAGCGGGTACTCTTGTTTAGGCAGTACTTGTTTAGGCAGCACTGGAAAGCTAAAACGCTCCCTGTCTATTTAGACAGGTCAAGCAAATTGGGCGAACCCACTCATCGATCGCCCTAAAGCTTCGCCTGTCTTTAAGATTAGACTTCTCAGTTTTGTGTCTGGAGATACGATCGCGCTGATGCTCAAATTCTATGGTGCAGGGGTTAGAGCCTTACATCGTATGCACTTTACGTCGTATGCACTTTACGCCGCAATCATACGTCGCAGTCACTTTACGTCATAGCTGCTTTGAGTTATGGTGTCTGCGGCGATCGCAACATTTTCTTTCTGCACCATCCAAACGAAAGGTTAGCCCATGAATATGCATTATTCCGTCGCGGTTGTAGGAGGAGGTCAAGCGGGTCTATCCATGAGCTATTGCTTGAAAGAGCGAGGTCTAGACCACATTATTTTTGAAAAAAACAAGATTGGATATGCCTGGAGTTCCAAGCGTTGGGACACTTTTTGTCTCGTCACGCCGAACTGGCAATGTCGGCTACCGGGGTATCACTACTCTGGCGCCGATCCCAATGGCTTTATGCAGAGAGATGAAATTGTTCAATACATCGAAGCCTACGCCGCATCCTTTGACCCGCCCTTGAAAGAAGGCGTTGAAGTTCTGAAAGTTCGCAAAAACGAGGCTGAGGGAGTTTTTGAAATTGCGACTTCGATTGGCGACTTCACCGCCGATCAGGTTGTGATTGCAGTCGGGGGCTACCATACTCCGAAGCTTCCAACCTTAGCGGCACGATTTCCTGAAGCGATCGTGCAACTTCACTCTTCCGAATATAAAAATCCGCAGTCGCTTCCCGACAAAGCCGTTCTCGTGGTGGGCACAGGACAGTCAGGCTGCCAAATTGCTGAAGATCTACACCTTGCCGGAAAGCAGGTTCATCTCTGCGTCGGTGGTGCACCGCGATCGCCCCGTCGATATCGCGGCAAAGATGTGGTGGACTGGCTCGATCAAATGGGCTACTATGACCTGTCGATCGATGACCATCCTCAAAAGGAGAAGGCACGCAGCAACACCAATCACTACGTTACCGGACGAGGCGGCGGACGCGAGATCGACCTGCGGCAGTTTGCTCTGGAAGGAATGCAGCTTTACGGCAAGCTGAAGCAGGTCAGCGGCAGCCAGCTGGAGTTTTCACCAAACCTGAAGCAAAACCTAGATCAGGCGGATGCAGTTGCCGAAAACATTAAGAAGAGCATTGACGGCTTCATTGAAAAGAACCAAATTCAGGCACCTACGGAATCTCCTTATCAGCCCGTTTGGCAGCCTGAAACAGAGCCGCTGACGCTGGATTATGAGCAAGCAAATATTGGAGCCATCATCTGGAGCACAGGCTACCAATCCGACTTTAGCTGGGTCGAGGTGCCCGTGTTTGACGGCAGAGGCTACCCCGGTCACGATCGCGGGGTTACTGGCGTACGCGGACTTTACTTTCTAGGTCTTCCCTGGCTCTATACTTGGGGTTCAGGGCGATTCTCAGGCGTGGCGAGAGATGCGACTTACCTAGCCGACACGATCGCCGCCAAAAGAAAAGTTGCCTACACCAACTCCTGGAACGTCGTCAATGAGTTTTTGCTGGGGTCATAGTTATTAACCCGGTAATTAAAGATTTTTGTTGTGAGGCGAGCGAAGCTCGCCTCACAACAAAAATCTTCCAATAATGCACTCTCAATTATTGCCAAGTTAATGAGGTGTAGCGTTGGGGGGAGTCGGTGGGCACCAAAACAAATTTTTGCTAGACACCCCCAGCGAGTCCAGAATTCCCCGCATTACTTCGGTGCAGTACAGCCAATGCCCCAGATCTTCATACATGCGATCGGGGTTGAACTCGAAATCATAGTGCAGCACGTGAGCCAGATCGGAAAACTCATCAGAAGATTGGGGAGAGAGCAGCAGCAAGCGAAACGGTTTTCCCTGACAGTGTTTTTCTAGCTTGTAGGCGAGATCTATGACGCCTCCCCGATCGGCAATGCCCGTGCGAACGAACAGAGCCTGGTCACAGTTTTGTAGGGTGTACCAGAATCGCTCAGCCCGTGCCGAATAGCGAACGCGCATCCGCTCATGAACGGCAGACATATCTTCCTGCGGGTGATCAGTGTCCTCGACCTCATGGGCAAAAGATAACCCTGTCCATCTGCTGTGATAGACTCTGCCTGCGTCCGGACTGTAGTGCAAGAAGGCGGGATTCCACATGTCATAAAAACGGCTTTCGATCATGTCGGCAACGTCGGCAATTTGCGTGGTGCGCGTCAGATCAAATGGAAAAGCAGGGCCGTCATACTCCATCTTGTACAGCATCATCCGCACCGCACAGCGATCGCCCAGGGGAATGATAGCCACACGGCTAATGTCCGATAGGCTGCATTTGTATTGAAACAGCATTGCGGACTTCGGTGAGACTTTCACCCGACTCTCCAATCCATGACGACCAATCATCAGCGTCCGAAAGGGGGCATCTGGATACAGCGGGTCGGTGTATACTCCGGCTGGCAAGGCTTTTAAGGCGCTCCGCACCTCTCGCCACATGGGATGGACATTGAACTCCTGGTCTGATTCGTTAACCATCCAGAGATGATGTTCGTCTGCTCTTAAGATCCCTAGATTTCCGTCATAGAACAGCAAATCTGAGTTGTGGGGTGAAAAGAGATCGAACGCAGAGGTATATTTCAGATCGCTACCGGGAGGAATCGTGAGAGTCGTTTCGATCGTGCCATCTTCCTGCACGGCAAAGAAGGGAAGCGTCTCTGGCTGAGCCTGTCTTGCGCCCTGCTTTGCGCCCTGCTCTGCAATGTAGAGTCCCGGACTCAACCGAGCCTGACGTAGCGCTTCTTGAAGTTCCTGCCAGTAGGGAGCAATGCTGTAGCTGTAGGGCGATGCATTCGTAATCCGTAGCTGCTTCTCCTTGATCCAGGCAGAAATCTGAAAACCTGCCGAATCTTGGTAAATAGCAGTTTCAGGCTGCTGCCAGCGCTGTTTTTCTGCGGCTAATTCTGTTTTGTCGATCTGGAAAAGGCTCAAGTCGATCGCCTGATACATGAGGCGATGCCCTCGGCTATTGGGGTGAGCCGGATCAAACGATAGTCCTTCTCGCCATTGCCCCTGTCCATCATCTAGCGCCGTCAACCAATCCAGGACAGGAACCCCCCAAGTTAGCATCCGGCTATGGGTATCTCGTAACAGCCAATTGTGTTCTGGAGCGTAGTCGCCATGGGGATAGACGCTGCCCAACACTGGACTAGCTCCTAGCTGCCGTGTCATCTTTACTAACTGCTGTAAGCCACTTTCAAACCGTCGCTGCACGGCTCGTCGCTCGTGAGGAGGACAGTAGGCAAAGCCTTCGTTGCCCAGCGATAGGGCAATAATGATGATATCAGGCTGTTCGGGTAGAACGACAGACGGAAACCGCTTGATGGTTCTGCTCACCGTTGCTCCGACCTCAGAGACATTCACGAGTTGGTGCCCATACTTTTCCTGGAGGCTTTGACCCAAACGTTCTACCCAACCTCGTAGCAGCCAAGCTTTGTGACCGACTGCAACAGAACTCCCAATCACAACAATTTTTAGACCTTCAGGTTGTAATTCTGCAAATCTGTCTCCTGCGAACCTGTCGTAGTTTAAGGGCAACCCGCTTACCGCCGCCTCGTCCGCCGCCGCCTCGATATATCCAAACGGGTAAGGCTGCCCATAACCAAAGGAGCCATCATCTACAACAACAGTCTTGGATTGAAGGTCAGAGTCGATCGGCACCCAGCGGTTTGCCCCCAGCGATTCCCACTGCGCTTCGCCATCGACAGACAGACGCACATACCTGTATTCCAATCTCTGACCATCAGGAGATGTCAGAGATTGCTGAAAATCGATCGCTGACTCCATCCACCAAAGCGGGTAAAGATCCGCACTGGTGTAGAGTCGAATAGATTTCGCTAAGTCCCACTGACCTAGTTCAGACGTAGAGCCAACCAGAGCAATGGATTCACCCATCTGCGTTTCCGCCCTAATCTGGAATCGATACATAGGTTTTTCCCTAGCTTAGAAGGACGGGCGCTATTAATTTCAAAAATTCATCCCCAGACTAAGCTGTGCCGAAAAACGATAGAGCTGTTGCCAGTTTGCTCTGGAAATTCATGGTGGGGCGCTTCGCGCCCCACCATGAATTTTCCGTTAACCGCGTTGGCGGTTGCCATACCGGATGAGCTTGACCGTATCACGTAAAGCTCTGGAGATCTGTCTTGGAGATAACCTTGCAATCGGCAGGTTGTGCGATCGTTCCAAAATCGCCCTATTATATCGATGTAGTTTGCATGGAGAGAGCCTGATGGGTTATCGCATGGATCGCCGCGCCTATGCCGACACGTTTGGAGTTACGGTGGGCGATCGCCTCCGCCTCGCCGACACGAACCTGATCATTGAAGTGGAGCAGGACCATACCACTTACGGCGACGAGGTGAAGTTTGGCGGCGGTAAGGTGATTCGGGACGGCATGGGGCAATCGCCGATTACCAACGCCGAGGGCGCAGTCGATGCCGTGATCACCAATGCGCTGATTCTAGACTGGTGGGGCATTGTCAAAGCTGATGTGGGCATCAAGGACGGCAGAATCGCCGCCATTGGCAAAGCGGGCAATCCCTACATTCAGGACAATGTGAATATTATTATCGGACCTGGCACCGAGGCGATCGCCGGAGAAGGGATGATCTTGACGGCGGGCGGCGTGGATACCCATATTCACTTTATCTGTCCGCAGCAAATTGAAGTGGCGATCGCCTCTGGCGTAACGACCCTGATTGGCGGCGGCACAGGTCCTGCGGCTGGTACCTATGCCACCACCTGTACCCCAGGCCCCTGGAACATTTACCGAATGCTGCAAGCTGCCGATGCTTTCCCGATTAACATTGGTTTTTCTGGCAAAGGCAACTCAGCACAGCCGGAAGCGCTGGTGGAACAGGTGGAAGCAGGCGTGATTGGCTTAAAACTCCACGAAGACTGGGGCACTACCCCTGCCAATATTGACACCTGCCTCAGCGTTGCCGATGAATATGATGTGCAGGTTGCCATCCACACCGACACCCTCAACGAAGCCGGATTTGTAGAAAATACGATCGCCGCCTTCAAAAATCGGGTGATTCACACCTACCACACGGAAGGAGCGGGAGGCGGACATGCACCAGATATCATTAAAGTCTGTGGGGAAGTTAACGTCTTGCCTTCTTCCACAAATCCCACCCGCCCTTACACCGTCAACACGCTAGAAGAACACTTGGATATGCTGATGGTTTGCCACCATCTCGATCGCAATATTCCTGAAGATGTTGCCTTTGCCGAATCGCGCATCCGACGAGAAACGATCGCCGCCGAGGACATCCTGCACGATCTGGGAGCCTTCAGCATGATCTCCTCCGATTCGCAAGCCATGGGGCGGATCGGCGAAGTGATCATCCGCACTTGGCAGACCGGACACAAAATGAAAGAGCAGCGGGGGGCGTTGCCTCAAGATAGCGATCGCAACGACAACACCCGCGCCAAGCGATACGTTGCCAAGTACACGATCAACCCTGCGATTACCCACGGCATTGCTAACCATGTTGGCTCGGTGGAGGTGGGCAAACTCGCTGACCTGTGCCTCTGGCGACCTGCCATGTTTGGGGTCAAACCCGAAACGGTGATTAAGGGCGGTCTCATTGCCTGGGCGCAGATGGGAGACGCCAACGCCAGTATCCCCACGCCCCAGCCTGTGCATATGCGACCCATGTTTGGCAGCTATGGTGGGGCAATCCATGCCACCTCACTCACCTTCCTGTCTCAGGCGGCGATCGCCAAAGGCGTTCCTGACCTGCTGAAGCTGAACAAGCGATCGGTGCCCGTTGGCAATATTCGGCAGCTCACGAAGCGCGACATGAAGTTGAACGATGCCATGCCCCAGATGGAAGTTGATCCTGAAACCTATGAAGTTCGTGCGGATGGCGAACTGCTCACCTGTGAACCTGCAACCAGTTTGCCCATGGCACAGCGTTACTTCTTGTTCTAGCCAATTGCTGACCGAGCAATGCTGACCATCATGAAAGTCTGCTATGATTGCAAATGCGATCGGGTGACTAGCGCAATGGTAGCGCATCGGACTCTTAATCCGTTGGTTCTGGGTTCGAGTCCCAGGTCACCCATTCTTTTGAAGTAGGTCTACAGTAAAATCGCCATCGTTGCTTCTGCAATTTGAGCATTCGAGGCAGGCAATAGCTTTGTATTCATCTTAAAGTCCGCCAAACCATTCGTAGCCCAAATCTTCCCAGTAGCCTTTCTTCGGGTAAAGCTGCTTAGTCAACGTAATTTCAGTCACCCATTTGCTCTGCTTGTAGCCGAGTTTAATCGGAGAAGCCAGTCGCAGCGGCGCACCGTTTTCGGGGGATAAAGGCTGACCATTCTTCTGATAGACCATTAGAGTTTGTGGATGCATCGAAGAGACTAAATCCCAGCTCTCATAATAGCCATCTGCCGACTTGAAGTAGACATACTTTGCGCCTTCCTTGGGTCTTGCCAATGCAATTAGATCGCGTAGCGGCACGCCACCCCACTGAACGATCGCTGCCCAGCCCTCGACACAAACATGCCGAATTACCATAGAGGTAGAAGGCATCTTTTGCAGTTCGGCAAGGCTGAGGGTAAAAGAATGATTGACATCGCCGTTGACCGTCAGTAGGTAAGCTTGAGGGTCAATCTTTGGCGTACCTTGAAAAGAGTTGATCAGCAGCGCCTCTGGCTCGATCGCACTTACTGGAAAGTTGGGAATCAGCTTCTGGGGATTGAGCAGCAGTTCCTCAACGCTCTGATTGATAGGCTCAAACGTCTTAAACACAACATCGTCATACAGGGTGGAGGCACAGCCACCCAGCACTAATCCTAGACCTGAAAGACCAGATAGCTGAAGCAGACGACGACGAGACAAAAAGCGATCGGAAACTGAAGGGAGTTCCACAAAATACCTCAATTAAAATACTTCAATCTTATTAAGATTAACAACCGCTCAGCAACTTACCAAAACATTGAATTAACCAGCCGCAAGCCACCGACTCTGAGCGCCATGAAAGAATGGACGATAGAAAACAACATCACCGTAGGAACGCTGATAAAGTGAATGACTCGTAGAGCTTGCCAGCTACCGAACAGATCTACAATCCAGTGAAACTGAGCGGGCTTGTACATACCCAGCCCCGTGAAGATCGCCAGCAGCAAAATGGGAATCACTGCGGTGTATAGCACCCGATGCCAAGCATATGCCTTGCGTTTGGGGTTACTCCCTTTTTGCAGCACCTTCAGATCTGCTTCGCTAGCAAACCGTCGTTTCCAACGTCGAGACACCAAAATATATAAACCGTACCATAGCAAGTTCAGGGCAAAGAACCACATAGCCGCAAAATGCCAATGTCTACCGCCTGCCAGCCAACCGCCTAGCGTCACCAAAGGCGGAAAACGCCAGCCGCCCCGTCCGCCAAACACGGGATTGGCGTTGTAGATTTGCAGACCGCTGGTAATCATCAGCAGCAAGCTAACGATGTTGACCCAGTGAAACACTTTGGAGAGGATAGTCTGATGGGGAACCGGAGGCGATTTCGATCGCTTTGCAGGAGCAGGTGAGGAAGTCATATCAGGATGGGGATGAGTGTGGGAGTTCAGAGGGGGAGAGGGGGAAAAAGAGGCGCTAGCCAAAGCTGAATTTTGATATCCCAGCCGAGGAGAATAGCGATCGCTGTTCCGGCAAGCAGAAATCCGCCAATGCGCTGTAACAGGTTGCTATGGGGGCGTAAGCTCAGCAACCGCCGACTCACATAGCGTCCACCATAGGCGATCGCCAACAGGGGCAATCCTGTCCCTATTCCAAAGAGCAGCAGAAGCACAAATGCCGATCCAACCTGATGTTGCACTGCTGCTAAAACTAGGATACTGCCTAGCACAGGTCCTGCACAGGGTGTCCATAGCAAGCCGAGCTGTGTGCCTAGCCAAAACTCGCCGATTAGCCCTACAGGCTCCTTTGTTCGCTGGGTTATGGGTAGCTTGGGCAGCAGGCTGAAGAGCCGATAGCTTCCCTGCGGGAAAATGGCTAGTAGACCTAGAGTGAGCAACAGCACGATCGCCACATTTCGCAACAGCGTGACGAGTCCGGTCAACCAGCTCGCAGTGATACCCAATAGACTGCCCACAAAGGCGAATCCGCAAATTAGCCCTGCCACCAGCACCACAGGAGCCAGCTTGTGAGATTGAAGCGATCGCCCTACTAAGAGGGGCACGATCGGCAGAACGCAAGGGGATAGCACAGTCAACACACCGCCCAAAAACGCCAGCCCACCAGACAGAGGCGAGAGAGCTAGGGAAGATACAGCAAGAATCATTGCCCAGCTGCCAGTAGCTGTTGGATCAGAGCTTCGGTTTCTGCGTAGGCTCCTTCTCCAATATGGTCATAGCGGAGCTGTCCCTGACGATCGCCCAAAAATAGATGCGGCCAGTATTGATTTTGGTATGCTTTCCAGGTCTTGAAATCGTTATCTACAGCGATCGGGTAAGTGATTTTAGCTTGCTCTAAGGCGTTCTGGATGTTGCCAATATCTCGCTCAAAGGGAAATTCTGGCGTTTGAACGCCCACGATTCTAAGTCCTTGGGAAGCATACTTTTGATGCCATTCCACTAAGTAGGGCAAGGTTCGCTGACAGTTGATACAGGAAAATGTCCAGAACTGTACCATGACCACGTTGCCCTTGAGTCCGGCGATCGTCAGCGGCTCAGAATTTAGCCATTGCTGAATGCCTTGAAACTCAGGCAGAATTCCTCTAGCGGGGGGCAGATTGGCGGCAGACAGTTGAGCCACCTCAGCCGGGGACAGATTGACCGAACTGGTTCGTCCAGATTTAGCTTGTGCCGCATCTGGCTCACGATTAAAGTAGTGAATTCCGGCTGCTGCTGCTGCACCCAATGCCCCAACACCCAAGTATCTCAGAACTTTACGTCGATTGGGAGGATCGGAATTTGCCCAGTCGTCTTTCATAATATTCACCTGAATAAATAGATCGTTAGTAATGAGAAGTAATGAGAAATTAGCCTCTGTTCCCTCCGGGAGCCTAAGTTTTACCTAAGCTCCCACCGTCTGTTTTAAGCAGTATGCGCCTTTGGCTCAAACTTGATTACTTCGCTGGGGTTTGCTGCATTGCGTCGCCTTTATTCATGGCATCGCCTTTATTCATGGCGTCGCCCTTGTTCATGGCATCGCCTTGGTTCATTGCGTCGCCTTTGTTCATAGCGTCGGCCGGACTCTGCATTGCATCAGGAGAAGCGGGTGCAGGCTGAGACGTGGTAGCATCTGTTGAGCAAGCAGACAAACTGACGACAAGCGCCAAACCAGCTACCAAGCCAAGCATTTTCTGATTCATTATTTTTTCTCCAAAATAGTGGGTTAAGCGGCACAATAAGCTGAGTAATCTTGCCGTCAGCACGACATTGCCCAAAAATCTGCTAGTCGTAACCTCAGCGAATCTTAAAGGCATGAGCAGTGCGCGACTCCGACAATTCACAGTATTGGCGGATAACCTGAGAGGCAGCTTAATGACGCATAAGAAAACTCAATCTTGTGCTGTTAATCTCAACTTATTGAATCCTTAACTCATTCGATTCCAGAGTTCTTCTAAGATACTGGCATCTTCACCTGAGCGAGGTTTTATGAGACAGTATCCTGACGAAGCTGAGCAATACATTGCCAAATTCACAGCTTCTTTATTGAGGCGGCGCAGTTTTTTGAAGTGGTGCGCTGCCTTTAGTACAGGCGCTCTCATCACCCAAGTTGCCTCTTGCACTCAGTCTACGACTTCTACTTCATCGCCCAGCTCTAGCATGTCTCCTGGTTCTAACATGGCTTCTGGAGCTAGCCCCACTACAGGCGAGCTGCCCGTGACGATCGCCATGGAGGAACTAATCGCTAAGGCAAAACAAGAAGGACAGCTCCGCGCCTACGGAATGCCGCCCGATTGGGCAAACTGGAAAGGCTGCTTTGACAGTCTAAAGACGAAGTATGGTATCACCAGCATCTATGAACCAGAGGGCGGTTTATCTTCTGCTGAGGAAGTGCAGAAGTTTTTGGCAGAAGTGAACAAGCCTGTGGGCGACATCGCCGATGTGGGAATTCTGTTCGGCCCTGAAGCCAAGGCAAAGGGAGCAACGGCGGCTTACAAGGTGTCTCGCTGGGCAGATATTCCAGACAATCTCAAAGATCCGGATGGACACTGGGCTTCTAACTACGGCGGCGTTTTGGCGTTTGCCGTGAATCCTAAAAAAGCGGGATCGGTGCCAAAATCCTGGGCAGAACTGCTGTCAGGCAATTTTTCTAACATGGTGGCGATCAACGGCGATCCGCGCCAGTCGAACAGTGCGTTACTGGCAGTAATCACGGCAGCTTATGCCAACGGCGGCAGCATTGATGATATCGAGAAAGGTGTAGATGCCTTTGCCAAGCTGAAAAAGCAGGGCAACTTTACCCCAGCGAAAGCCGACACGGCTGGTTTGCAGTCGGGTGAGGTCGGCATTGCCATCAAACCTGATTTCTTGGGGCTGACCGATCGCGACAAGTTTGCAGGCAATCCCAAAATTGAGGTGGTGATTCCCGAAGACGGTGCCGTCGCCACTAGCTATGCGCAAATCATCAACCGAGTGGCGCCCCATCCCTACACGGCTCGTCTCTTCCAGGAGTACATCTTCTCAGATGAGGGTCAGCTAGAGATGCTGAAGGGCTATGTGCGTCCTACATTGATTGACAAACTGACGATTCCGGCGGACATCAAAGCCAAGCTGCCCGATGCGGCGCAGTACAAAAAAGTAGTTCCGGCGATCGTTGATACCCAAAAGCTGGAAGCCGCTAAGAAAATCGTCACCGAGCAATGGGGGCCGAAGGTTCTGGGGCAGTAGAGGGGATGAGGGGAGAGGGTGGATGGGTGGATGGGTAGATGGGTGAATGAGGAGAAAGGGTGGATGAGGGGATGAATAACTTTCCCTCTCCCTGATCTATCTTTTCTCCCAATCTACTCCCCCACCCATCCACTCCTCTACCCATCCACTCCCCCACCCATCCACCCTATCCCCCAACTCTCTTCTAGGCATTAACGCATCCTGTTGCTCTATAGGTATCCTTATGAGTCTGGCAATCAAACCAACCCGATCGTTTTGGGTACGCTATCCCTGGGTTTCTACGGCGCTAGGACTGGCTCCCATGGCGATCGGGTTGATTGCATTCTTGGTGCTGCCGATTCTGCTGATGGTGGTTAGCTCTTTTCAGACCGATCAGGGCTGGTCGCTGAACAATTACTGGGGCACCATGCGCGGCGAGTATCTGCGGGCATTTTCCACAACGCTACAGATTTCTCTGGTGACGGCGGTCTTAGGCGGGGTGCTGGGCACTTTGACAGCGATCGCCCTTGCTTGGGGAACTTCTAGCCCTAACAATGGTTTGCTGACTCTGGCGAGTGTGGCGGCGAACTGGGGCGGGGTGCCTTTGGCATTTGCCATGATCGCCACGGTGGGAAATTCAGGCTGGGTGACAGAACTGTTACGGGCGAGCGGCTTTGACCTGTATAAGCAGGGTTTCACCATTTACGGCAACCTGGGGTTAATTCTTACCTACACCTATTTCCAGTGGCCGCTGATGTTGCTGCTGATGTTGCCCTCGGTACAGCGGTTTCGGCAGCAGTGGCGCGAAGCTGCCGAGAGCTTGGGAGCAACCAACGGTCAGTTCTGGCGCTGGGTGGCGATTCCAATTTTGATGCCTTCCATAATTGGCGGTATGGCGCTGCTGTTTGCCAATGCCTTTGGTGCCCAGGCGACTGCCTTCGCGTTAGCAGGAGGAGCGCTGAATCTCATCACGATCAAGATTACCTTTCTAGTGAAGGGGCAAACGGACTTTAACCCCGGTCTGGCAAATGCCCTTGCCGTTGAGATGACTGTGGTGCTGGCGATCGCCGTCATCATTTACCAGATCACCAATCAACGTGCCCGTCGCTGGATGAGGTGATGTTCTAGACGGGGTTGATTTTTTATTGATCTTCTAAAGAGAGTGCCGCGCTCCTTTCATAAAATCAACAGCCCACTTGAGACACCGCCGCTAGATGAAATAGCATAGGTCAAACCCATGACGATCGCGCCTCTGACTTCCCCACCTGCTCACGCTCCTGCTCAGACTGCCGATCGCCCCAAGAAGGGCACTTGGAGGCTGGTGCTAATCGCGGCGCTGTTGATCTATATTTTTATTCCAATCGTGGGTCTGTTGCGGTTTAGCACTCGTGCCGCTAACGGCATCAGCTTTCAGTTTTATCGAGATGCCTTTGCTGACCCTTCGTTCTACAGCTTCTTGGGTAACTCGCTGTTTGCCGGACTGTGGACGATCGCCATTACCCTCACCCTTACCACCTTTACGCTGTACTGGGCATACCTGAAGGCGCGTTGGCTGCTGCCGCTGATGGAAATGCTGTCGCTACTACCGTTTGTGGTACCTGCTGTAACGCTGGGTATTGGCTTAATTCAGGTATTTACTACGCCGCCTTTGGCGCTGACGGGTACGCCACAGCTCTTGATTGGAGCCTATGCGATCGTCACTTTACCTTTTGCCTACCGCGCCGTTGAGAATAGCCTTCAGGGAGCCAATGTCTTAACCCTGACAGAAGCCGCCGAGAGCTTAGGAGCAAGCTGGTGGAGAATCTTTATTGAGATCATTTTGCCCTGTGTCTGGTCGGGGGTGATTAGCGGTGGGCTGCTGGTATTTTCCTTTGTGTTTGGCGAGTTCACTCTGGCGCTATTTCTCGTCGGCTCTTCCTACCAAACCTTTCCTCTTTACATTCAACAGCTTTACTCCTATCAGCCTCAATATTCGGTAGTAATGTCGTTACTTTCTTTCGTTGCGACTTGGCTGGCGGCATGGCTGCTCGTGGTTTTTACTCGCGGAAAAAATTAGTGCTTGCTGTATTTATCTCTCTTTGTTCTTTAGCTTTCACCCTTTACCGCTATGTCCTATCTAGAGCTGGTTCATCTCTTCAAATCCTACGGATCTGTCATGGCGGTACAGGATGTTAATCTTCAGATTCCTGCTGGAGAATTTATTTCGCTGCTAGGACCTTCCGGGTGCGGCAAAACAACGATTCTCCGAATGATTGCTGGATTTGAAAAAACAACGGGCGGCTCCATTCTTCTGGAAGGACAGGACATCACCCACATCCCAGCAAACCGTCGAGATATGGGCATGGTGTTTCAGTCCTACAGCCTATTTCCCCACATGACGGCAGGGCAAAATATCGCCTTTGGGTTGCGGGTGAAGCGGTTGTCTCATGGGCAACAGCGGATTCGTGTCCATGAAATGCTGGAGCTGGTGGGACTTTCGGGGATGGGCGATCGCTATCCCCATCAGATGTCGGGTGGACAGCAGCAGCGGGTTGCCTTGGCGCGCGCCTTAGCCATTTCGCCTCGGCTGCTGCTGCTGGATGAGCCGCTCTCTGCTCTGGATGCCAAGGTACGCTTACAGTTGAGAAATGAAATTCGCCGGATTCAGCAGCAGTTGGATATCACCACGCTGTTTGTGACGCACGATCAGGAAGAGGCACTGTCCATTTCCGATCGCGTCGTTGTCATGTCCCAAGGACGTATCGATCAGGCGGGCACTCCTGAAGAAATCTATCTCACCCCAAGCACTGCCTTTACTGCCTCCTTTATTGGTGCGATGAATCAGATTCCGGGAGTTTGGGAAGGGGAACAGGTGCGAGTTTCAGCCCACCCTAATACGCAAATCCCCGATGAGTTTTTGCGAACTCAAACGATGGAGATATCTAACGGCACAAATGTTTTGGTGCTGGTGCGTCCTGAAAGCATCACGGTTCTTAGGCCAGAGGATTCAATACCCGCAGATTACAACCTGCTAAGCGGGTTGGTGACGAGCCGGATTTTCCTAGGTTCGGTAGTGCGGCTGTCGGTGCTGGTGGGGGAGTTTTATCTCAACGTCGATGTGCCTACGGCTCAGGCAGAGCAATTTACCTCAGGTCAGGTGGTGCAGTTAGGATTTCCTGCCGACCAGTGTCGCGTATTGGCGATCGCCCCTGCCGCTCCGCAATCTGCGCTACCCCACAAACAGGTGCGATCGGTAGTCTAGAGTTTCTAAGGTGATAGGTATAGCCATAATCATCGGGCTTAGGACGTTTTTGAGGGCGCGCTCCGCGCGCCCTCAAAAACGTCCCCGTTCTAACTGCTGTGAATACAGCCATAGCATTACGTAATTGAGTTAGGATGAGTTATTTTTTGAGAGCCGCGCTCCGCGCGGCTCTCAAAAAATAACTCGTTGGATCTAAGCGCGTAGCGCAAAATATAGCAACCGCCTTGGCAGTTGCTATATTTTGCGAACTCTAACGATCGCTCTCCAGTCTTCAATGTTTCAGATAAAATGAACCACGGCTAGACCGATTTCAGCGCCTAGTTCCTGGATGCAGTGTCTCTAAAAATATGTCTCAAAGTACCACTGAGCGATCGCCCCGCCTTTCTCAATCCAGCCCGTCCGAGCAAAACTCGGCTATTCCACAGGCAGACGTAATGGTTAGCCTAAAGCAGGTGACAAAGGTTTACACGAACGGCTGTCAAGCTCTGGCAGATGTAGACTTGAATATTCGCAAAGGAGAATTTTTGTTTATCACTGGGCCTTCTGGCTCTGGTAAATCGACTTTGCTAAAGCTGCTGTATGGCGAAGAACAGCCGACTCAAGGGACGATCGCGGTGAATGGCGATCTTGTATCCAGTTTACGCGGCAATCAGCTCTCGATGCTGCGTAGACAAATCGGCATTGTGTTTCAAGACTATAAGCTAATTCCCCGGCGTACCGTAGCCGAGAACGTGGCGTTTGTGCTGTGGGCGCAGGGTTTTACCCGCAAAGAAGTGCATCGTCGTCTGCTCCCGGCATTGAAAATGGTGGGATTGCAGCACAAAGCAGACTGTTTCCCCGATCAGCTTTCGGGTGGCGAACAGCAGCGCGTCAGCATTGCTCGTGCCGTAGTTAACACGCCACCGTTGCTATTGGCAGATGAACCGACCGGAAATCTTGACCCCGATAACTCCTGGCAGGTGATTAAAATCCTCAGAAAGCTAAACGCGATCGGCATTACGGTTGTGGTGACGACCCATGATGAACAGTTGGTCAGACTGTCCAACCATCCGGTGGTGCAAGTGCGAAACGGGCGGCTCTATCGCGTTCAGGCTTAGGCAATCTGCAATCTATTTGCGCTGTGCCAGCCGATCGCGAATGTCAGCTAGGCGATCGCGGCTGCCTATGGGCGATCGCGGCTGCGGCAGTTCGGTGTCGGGCCAGAGAGGCAGGTCGGCACAGGGGCACTCTAGAGGCTGCACCCCAACCGACAGAATAGGAACAGGCATTTCGCACCGGGCGCAAGGGTTGATTTCCCAAGTGGGCTGCAATAGCTCACTCAAAGTCTGGTTCGTGCCCTCCAGGTAGCATTTCTCCAGATTGGATTGCAGTATTTGCGCCCAGCATTGTTCAAACTCAGGGCTGTAGCGATCGCCCTGAAGTACTGACTTAGGCAAAAGCTCCTCAGCAGTGCCAATCTTCACTTTTCTACCCAATTGAAACCAGTGGGCAAGGTAGCGTTTGACTTGTTCAAAAGATGCCATAAGCGCAAGAGGGCGTAAATTGAGGACAAATATTGCTTAGCCCTATCTATAACTTACCCGTTTTGCCCAGTTGAAATCTATAGCTAAAGTTAAGTAATTGCCTGGGGTTTCGAAATTTAGATTGAATCCAAAATCTAAAACTTTAGCTCTGGTAGCGGTGTACCCAACTGGCTCAAGTTCAGCGCATATCCTCCTGTCACCAGATAAACCGGATTGGCAATCGCCCCAATTTGCCGGATCAGCTTGCCCAAGCGATCGCGGAACAGCCGACCGATTGGGTATGCAGGAACGATTCCCCAACCCGTTTCTTCAGCCACGAAGATGACCTGAGCCTGAACTTGAGACAGGCTAAGCAAAAGCTCTTGAACCGTCTGCTGCCAATCCGATTCGCTTTGGTCTAGCAAGTTTGCCAGCCAGGTGCCCAAAGAATCCACTAACAAACATTCTGAAGGAGTTGCCGCTTGAAGCGTTGTGGTGAGGGCGATCGGCACGGTTAAAGTCTGCCAGGTTGCCGGACGACGCTGTTGATGCAAGAGAATTCGACTTTGCCATTCCAAATCTTGCGGATCGGTTTGCGCCGTTGCTACGTAAACCACCGACTTGCCCGATTGAACGGCTAGAGCTTCTGCCCACTCGCTTTTTCCAGAACGGGCGGCTCCCGTGACTAGAATAACTTGGGCGATCGGAGAGGGGAGAATCATAGCCTTCAGCTTTTTGCATGACTTATTAGCTTAAAACATAATCTGGCAGTGGTATTGGGGTAATGATTTTATGTTGTGGGGAGAAGCCCCACAACATAAAATCATTACCTTTTGAGGACTACCTGTAATCTTACAGAAGAGAAGTCGTTAGAATAGGACGTAGAGAGTGCCTTTGCCAACCGTTTTGAAGTCTTGAGCCTTGAAGTTTTGATGCCTGTTGAGGGATAGGGGCGAACGATGAAACCTGAACTAAAACGAATTGAGGCAACGCTAGGTCGACTCAACCTCAGTGAGGGTTTTCACCCAATTGCCCATGAGCCTCAGCTTTTTCATCCGCAGTCTATTCATTCGCAAACTGGCGATAGTCAGCTTGCCTATGTTCAATCTCATGAAATATTAGACTATCCATCTCGACCCGCTTCAGCACAGCCCGTTTCAAGTCAAATTCCAGTTCAGGCTTTTCCAGTACAGGGCAACCCCAAAACGCTCTCTTTGCCGCGCTCGAAGCCACCCACCCTCAGCAGTCATCGCCATGCCGCCAATCCTAGTCTGGCAGCGAACTTGCTCAAAGAAATTGAGGCAAAAGTCACGGGCTGGCAGCAGGATTTAGAGCAAATTATTCAGCAAATTCGATCGCTCTACGAAGAAGGCCCGATCGTCGAGGGTTGGCTAGAGTCTTATTCTCCTGGCACGCCGCAAATTGTGCAGCCGGATAGAGGAGCGACCCTGCGTCATGCTGAGGTTGATCAGCTCATGGACTACATCGAAGAAATTTGCAGTGCGAAACCTGCGCCCCAGGAGGAAGCGATTGGCACCCGCTATCGGCTCTGTGGCTTAGATGCAGAGGGTCAGCTTTGGTCACGCTCTTGTCCGGCACAGCAGGTTCCTTACGTAAGTTTGGCGATCGCCCGCTACCAAAAACTGCGCATTTTGCTCGACAAAAAGCAGGTCTTAGAGAACCGCCTCCAGCAGTTGGTTCAAACCCTGACTTTACTCCACAGCCAGCTAGAAGAGTAGCCGCACCTTCCTTTAGCTCTAAAATTAGCCTTTGGCTTTAAATTCAGCCCTGCTCCTTAGGACTGATGTACTAACTTGCGCGATCGCGGTATCATTGATTGCGAAATGACTGTGTGATAATTGCGGAATTCGCTAGACGTCTTGAACCGTGTCAACCAGATTTCAGATGAGTTGACGATAGAATTGTTAAGAACCATTTTTTGTAGCTCGTAGCAGCCCCCTATTGCCCCGCCATGCCCAAGCGCACCGAGCCAAAGCGTAATACCTCTTCTAAAAAAGCTGAGGTCTTAAATCTAAGCCCCGATTTAGAGCAGACCTTGAACCCAGAGGTCGCTAGTGCTGAAACTCTTAACGGCAATGGTAGGGCTGCCCAATCGCGCGCTAAGCCTCAATCAAAGTCTTCTCCCAACACGATTCGTATCCGGGGAGCGCGTCAGCACAACCTGAAAAATATTGACCTAGAGCTACCCCGCGATCGCCTTATTGTATTTACGGGAGTCTCCGGTTCAGGCAAATCCTCTCTAGCATTTGACACGATTTTTGCCGAAGGACAGCGGCGCTATGTCGAATCCCTCAGCGCCTATGCGCGGCAGTTTTTGGGGCAGGTGGACAAACCGGACGTTGACGCGATCGAGGGGTTAAGCCCAGCTATCTCTATCGATCAAAAATCGACATCCCACAACCCGCGATCGACGGTGGGTACGGTGACAGAAATCTATGACTACCTGCGGCTGCTCTACGGACGTGCTGGAGAACCGCACTGCCCCCATTGCGATCGCTCGATTGTGCCTCAGGCGCTCGATCAGATGGTCGATCAAATTATGGCGTTGGGCGATCGCACTAAGTTTCAGATTTTGGCTCCAGTCGTGCGAGGCAAGAAGGGCACCCACAAGAAAATGTTGTCTAGTCTCGCCTCTGAGGGGTTTGTGCGGGTGCGGGTAGATGGCGAAGTGCGGGAACTATCTGACTCAATCGAGCTGGAGAAAAATCAGAGCCACAATATTGAAATTGTGGTCGATCGCCTGATCCGCAAAGATGGTATCCAGGAGCGGCTGGTGGATTCGCTCTCGACCTGCCTCAAGCGATCGGAAGGTATCGCCGTCATTGAGGTGACTCCGACCGAAGCAAGCGATAACGTCGTCCAGTTTCCTTCCCCCAATCCAGACGTGCAGCTTGCAGTCCTGTCTACGATCGCTGCCGAACCTGCCGGACGCTACGGTCAGCCGCCTAACCCTGCTCCAGATTCGCCCAGCGATCAGCCTAAAACTTACGACCTGGTATTCTCAGAAAACTTTGCCTGTCCAGAACATGGAGCCGTGATGGAAGAGCTTTCTCCCCGGCTATTTTCCTTCAACTCGCCCTATGGTGCCTGTCCGGATTGCCATGGATTGGGCAGCCTACGGCGGTTCTCGGCAGAGCTGGTGGTGCCCGATCCAAGTTTGCCTGTGTATGCGGCGATCGCCCCTTGGTCAGACAAGGACAATACCTACTATTTCTCGCTGCTTTATAGCGTCGGGCAGGCGTTTGGCTTTGAAATTCAGACTCCCTGGGACAAGCTGACTCCCGATCAGCAGCAGGTGGTTTTGCATGGCTCTGATGAGAAAATCTATATTGAGTCGGACTCTCGCTACCGAGATAACAAGGGCTACCATCGCGCTTATGAGGGAGCGTTGCCCATGCTAGAGCGGCAGTACAAGGAAACCACGTCAGACCTGTACAAGCAAAAGCTGGAGCAGTATTTGATCGATCAGCCTTGCGAAGTTTGCGGAGGCGATCGCCTCAAGCCAGAGTCCCTAGCGGTGCGCATGGGGCAATATCGAATCAAGGATTTTACCAGCGCCTCAATCCGGGACTGCTTGGAGCGGGTAAATAATTTGCAGCTTTCCTCTCGCCAAGCCCAAATTGGTGAACTGGTGCTGAAGGAAATTCGGGCGCGGCTTCAGTTTTTACTGGACGTGGGGCTGGATTACCTGACGCTCGATCGCACCGCTATGACTCTCTCTGGTGGCGAGGCTCAGCGCATTCGGCTGGCGACCCAAATTGGCGCAGGTCTGACGGGCGTGTTGTACGTCTTAGATGAACCCAGCATTGGACTACACCAGCGAGACAACGATCGCCTGTTAAACACGCTGAACAAGCTGCGGGATTTGGGCAATACGCTGATTGTGGTGGAACATGACGAGGATACGATCCGAGCCGCTGACTACCTGGTGGACATCGGGCCTGGAGCCGGAGTTCACGGCGGCGAAATTGTCTCTCAAGGCAGCCTAGAAGATTTGCTGAAGTGCGAGCGGTCTTTAACGGGTGCCTACCTCTCAGGACGGCGCGTGATTGATACTCCGGCTCAGCGACGGGAGGGAAATGGGCGATCGCTGCATATGCATGATGCCCATCGCAACAATCTTCACCACCTGGATGTTGAAATTCCTCTGGGTAAGCTGGTTTCTGTCACGGGGGTTTCTGGTTCTGGCAAGTCTACGCTGGTGAACGAGCTGCTGTTTCCGGCACTTCAGCACCATTTTGGGCACAAGATTCCCTATCCCAAAGACATGGGCGACCTGAGCGGACTCAATGCACTGGACAAGGTGATTGTGATTGACCAATCGCCGATCGGTCGGACACCGCGATCGAATCCCGCCACCTATACCGGAGTGTTTGACATTATCCGTGACCTGTTTTCTGAAACGATCGAAGCCAAAGCCAGGGGCTATAAGCCAGGACAGTTCTCGTTTAACGTCAAGGGCGGGCGCTGTGAAGCTTGCGGTGGTCAGGGCGTGAACGTGATTGAAATGAACTTCCTGCCGGATGTCTATGTTCAGTGCGAGGTCTGCAAAGGCGCGCGCTACAACCGGGAAACCTTGCAGGTGAAGTACAAGAGCAAATCCATTTCTGACGTTCTGAACATGACGGCAGAGGAAGCGCTGGACTTCTTTCAGAATATCCCCAAAGCCTCGGCAAGGCTGCAAACCATGGTGGATGTGGGTTTGGGCTACGTGCGGCTAGGACAAACGGCTCCAACCCTTTCGGGCGGAGAGGCTCAGCGCCTGAAGCTAGCAACGGAACTCTCACGCCGCGCCACAGGCAAAACGCTGTATCTGATTGACGAGCCAACCACTGGACTCTCGTTCTACGATGTTCACAAGCTGCTGGACGTACTGCAACGTCTGGCAAACATGGGTAACTCGATTCTAGTGATCGAACACAATCTGGACGTGATTCGCTGTGCGGACTGGGTAATTGATCTAGGTCCTGACGGCGGCGATCGCGGTGGCGAACTGGTGGCAGTTGGCACACCCGAACAGGTTGCCAAAAACGAGCGATCGCACACAGGGCGCTACCTAAAGAAAGTGTTGGCACAGCATCCACCTGCGGCAGTTTCTTAGAAGCTTGCGATTGCCCATCCCATTGTCAGAGAGCATGATTCGCCGCAGGCAAGCGAACAGGGTTAGTGTAGCGTTCACGGTACCAGTTGACGAAGCGCGGTAGCCCAACTTCAACTGGGGTGCTGGGTTGAAAACCAACATCTCGCACCAAATCATCGATATCTGCATAAGTCTCAAGCACGTCTCCCGGCTGTAGCGGCAGCAAGTTTTTCTTGGCGCTCATGCCCAGGCAATCTTCAAGCACTTCAATAAAGCGTAGAAGCTCAACGGGTTGATTATTGCCAATATTGTAAAGGCGGTATGGCGGTCGGATTGCTTCAGGATGAGCCGATGCTGCAATTATGGGAGGGCGATCGAGAACACGAATGACCCCTTCCACAATGTCATCAATGTAGGTAAAGTCGCGGCGCATTTTGCCGTAGTTATAAACCTCGATCGGGCGACCTTCGAGAATAGCCTGAGTAAATTTAAAAGCCGCCATGTCGGGTCTTCCCCATTCGCCGTAAACCGTGAAGAAACGCAGTCAGGTTGTGGGAATACCATAAAGATGGCTGTAGGTATGCGCCATTAGCTCGTTTGCTTTTTTGGTGGCGGCGTAAAGGCTAATCGGGTGATCAACATTGTCCTGCGTCGAGAAAGGCATCGTGCGGTTAGCCCCATAGACAGAGCTAGAGGAGGCGTAGACTAAATGCTGAATCTGATTTTGCCGACAGCCCTCTAGGACATTGACAAACCCAACCAGGTTGCTGTCTGCATAAGCATGAGGGTTTTTGAGCGAGTAGCGGACTCCGGCTTGGGCAGCCAGATGAATAACCCGATCGCAGGAATATTGGTTGAATAGATCGGCCATGTCTGTGCGATCGGCAATATCTAGCTTATGAAACCGAAAGTTTGAATGCGTGAGCTTTGCTAGCCGCCCGCACTTGAGATTGACATCATAGTAATCACTCAGGTTATCAATTCCAATCACCGTTTCGCCGCGCTCTAGCAGTTTTTGGCACACATGAAAGCCAATAAAACCAGCAGCTCCGGTTACAAGAATGGGGGACATAAAAGACTCCTGCTCAGAAACTAAATAGACCGCAAGGGAAGGTGGAAGTTGAGCGATTGTAGGATAGGAAAATGCTCGATCGCAGGATAGTGCAGAACAGTGAGCGTGTTGAAACAGAGAGAAATTCGAGGATAGTGAGTCTGAGGAAAAGCCAGGGTTTTGGCAATGAATTGTTGCAGAACAGATGTTTCAGCCATGACCAATCCCGTCACCAAAGGAGCAGGATGGGATTCTGAGGCTGAATGATTTGCAAGTGCCTGTTGCCAACCCAAGAGGCTATCGTCTGAGGCGATATGTAACTGAACGGCTTGAGGATGGTTTTGAAGCACTTTTTGAAGATTTACTTGAGCTGCATCTGAGCTGATGCTGAAATCAATTGCGATGTCTCTCATCGCATCTACGAGTGTGGGACTAATGTCGCCAGACGGAAGCAAGATCAAACGAATGCCTTGCTTACCTTCTTTTAACTTAGGCAGCGATTCTCCTAACGAATGCGTTAAGTTCATTGCCGTTAGCGTTGCTGGACGATCAGGATGGGTAAAGATCAGCTCGCTAATACCGCAGTTTGACTGCTGTAGACAATGATGCTGCGCTGCCGGAAGCCCGATCGCCTGACTGATGAGCGCATGATTGGTGCCACCATGACTGACGATCAGGAGGGTCTGTCCGGCATGGCGTGGCAGGACATCCTGCCAAAATTGCTGGGCGCGATCGTACAAGTCCAGCACGGGATAGCGCGGTCGCGTGGCCAGAGCCGTTGCCCCATGAGCGGCGTGATAGCCCGAAGGCTCAACCATTTGAAACTCATGCGGGCGCAGTTTCCAACAGCGATAGTCAGCAGCATATTCTTCGCGAACTGTCTTGAAAGGCATACCTTCCCATGCGGGCAGATCAATTTCACGCAGCAGGGAGCAAGTATGAATCGATGGAATTTCACGTTCCATACCTTGCAGAATGGAATCAACTGTCTGCTGAACCCGCTTGAGGGGGCTGACATAGAGTGCGTCGATCGCCACATCCCGCAGCGCTTTGCCAACTTGACGAGCCGCTATCATTCCAGATTCTGTGAGTTCCGCAGTATCAGAACTGCCTTGATAACGCCCTTGCTCATTGAAGGTACTGCGCCCATGTCGAACTAAAATTACGCGAGTGGGTAACATGAAACCTAGTCTCCAGTGAGTTTAAGTAGAAATCGTCTGGGCTAAACCCTGTAGCGCATCCTGCAATGCATCCTGCAATACGACAGGTGGCTCGATCGCCTCCATCAGCTTTAGCCGTTCAACGGTCGTCAGCAGCCGATCGCCTGCCTTGGCATTGATCGCCACCTGCTCTGGCGACTTAGCTCCCGGAATGGCCACAGGCTGAATGGGATGAGAAATGGCAAACCGCAGCGCTGCTGTCACCATTTCTTCACCAGGGTGCAGGTAGGTTTTCAGGCGATCGACTTTGGCGAAATCAGCCTCCAGCCTGCTGTTGCTGGCCTCGTCTGCATACCATTCAGAGCGAACGGTGTCGGTGAAAACGGTATCTGAAGAATATTTGCCCGACAACAGCCCTTTCTTGAGAGGGCCGCGCACCAGCACGGCAATGCCATGCTCCTGGCAGTAGGGAAGAAAGTCTGCTTCTGCTTTGCGATTGAGGAGGGAATAGTCAGTTTCCACAACGCGGCAGGTGTTGTTCACGTTGAATCGCTTGAGCACTTTGAGTTTATCCGTCGAAATGCCATAGGCACGGATATAGCCCTGAGATTGCAGCAGCTCAAATCCTTCTAGATAAACGCTCGGATCTTCGATTTTGCCTTCGTGGCAGAGCAGCACATCCAGGTAATCCGTTCGCAACCGATAGAGCGAGGCGTGAACGCAAAGTCGAATCATGTCTGTCGTCGTCATGGGCACCATTTGTCCGGTGCGTCTGCCCCAGCGACCAATTTTGGTGACGAGATGAACGCGATCGCGAATACCGACCAGCGCCTTACCCAACCGCTCTTCCGATAGACCCGTCGGAATTCCATAGGACTCTGCTGTATCAAATAAGTTAATGCCCTCTTCAAAAGCTCTGCGAACGGTGGCCAATGCGATCGCCTCATCAATTTTGCCCCACTGGTTGCCAATATTCCAGGTTCCCATTCCGATCGCAGAGACGTTGAAGCCAGTGGTGCCCAGTTGTCGATACAGCATGATTTACTCCTTATTTTTTGGGGGGCATTGCTTAATCCGGCTATGAAATTTATTTTGAGAGGTGCGCGCCCCTCAAAATAAATTTCATAGCTAAAATCAGCAACGCCTTTTGGGGTTCGATACAGGTCTTGAGGTTTGAGACAAGTCTTACAGCACTTTAGTCTGCCAAGCCGCGCTTGTGGCGCTCAGAGACATAGTGGTTTAATCGTTTTTCCAGTACAACCAGCCGCTTCTCTAGCCATTTGCGGCTAGCTGTGCTCAGAAAATTAAACTGATTGACGATCGGCTGAATGACTTCCTCCCGTCGCCGTCGCCCTAGCTTCTGGAGTCGCTTGACAAAGTATGTGTTCTCGACCAGATCCCATTTTTTCTGAAAGTGCAGCAGGCTCTGCCGCTCCCAAGCATCGCTCCAGCGCACCATAAAGTAGGGCAGATCCGACCATTTAAGGCTAGGTGCAGGGGGATGGGTGAGAAAAGTCACGACTGAAGCGGGTTCCAAATAGATCGTGCCCCCTGCGCGAGCAATCAGCATACAAAAGTCAAGGTACTCTTTGGTACAAGAAAACCCTTCATCGAGTAAGCCAATCTGCTCAAAAATGTCCTGGCGAACCAGCATCGAGTGAAACTCTACAAATCCAGTTGGCTGGCGCTTGAGCTGATCTTGCACCTCTGCAACAGAGCGATTCTGAAAGTAGGTTTTTTCTGATACCTGCCATTTACCCTTGATGTCTGCCGTTTGGGGAACGCTCGGCACCCCTTGGATGAATTTAGCCAAATCCTCCGTCGGCATATACTCGCCTCCAGCACAGTGAACGATCGTATGCACAGGGCGATATTGACACACCAGTGAACCGACTACCGTGGCTGCCGTCTCTTCAGCACAATTGACCAAAGCCGTCAGCCAGCCTGGGGCAAAAATTACGTCATTGTCTACAAACACGATATATTTGCTTGGCGTTTGCTGATTAGCCTGATTCAAGCCCAGATTTCTCGCCTGATTGGGGGAAAGAAAGCGATCGCTCCGCAACAGTTGAAAGCCTTTTTCCTTTGCTGCCGTTTTGAGATAATCTTGCAGATCAACAGGCGAGTTATTGTCTACATAGATGAGACTGAATGGATGATGCGTGTTCTGGTAAAGACTCTCAAGCGATTCTTGGGCAAACTGAAAACGTTCACGCGGAACGACAATGATCGTTACATCTGGACTGTACATAACGCCCTTTCCTATGATGTGAATTGTGCAGCTAAGGTTTTTGAGCTAGAGGATTTTTTTGACTGAGTTGATCCCCGATCGCGTTCTGAATTTGGTAAAGCGCCGAGTATCGCTTTCCTAATCGCAGCAGTTCCAAATGAGTACCGCTTTCTAGAATCTTCCCGGCTTCAACGTAACAGATCAGATCGGCATCGGTGGCAGCTCTCAGATCATGAGTAATCAAAAACGTGGTACTTCCTTGGGCAAGCCGTCTGAGCGCCTCGGTGACAGCCTGCTCATTTTCGTTATCCAATCCGACGGTAGGTTCGTCAAGAATAATAATCGGCGCTTTCCGAATGGCAGCCCTAGCGATCGCAATCCGCTGGCGCTGACCTCCAGAAAGGGTAGCTCCCCGCTCACCTAGCAGCGTGTCGTAGCCCTGCGGCAAGGCAGTAATGAAATCATGGGCATTGGCCAGCTGAGCGGCAGCTTCAATCTGGGCATTGCTGGCTCCCAGGCTGCCATAGGCGATATTGTCTCGCACGCTCACCCCAAACAAAATACTGTCTTGCAGGACGACGCTGATTTGCTGGCGCAGGGAAGCAACTTTGTAATCTCGCAGATCGCGCCCGTCAATCTGGATTTGTCCAGCCGTTGGGTCATAGAGGCGCAGGAGCAGACTCACCAATGTCGATTTCCCGCCTCCCGATGCGCCAACCAGCGCCACTCGCTGACCTGGCTTCACCTCAAAGCTGAGATCTTGCAAAATGAGTTTTTCCGGTTCGTAGGCAAAAGAAATATTCTTGAACTTGACTCCACCCCGGAAGGGAGGTGCTGCGATCGCCCCTTTGCGATCGCGAATATCTGGGACGACATCCAACAAATCAATAATTCGTTCGCCGGAAGCCGTTGCCTTCGAGATCATCGCCATCTGTTTGGCCAACTGACGAGTCGGGCGATAGGCTGTTTTGAGGTAATTAATAAACACCAGTAGATCCCCGGCGGTAGCGCTGCCCTGCATCACCAGATGCACGCCTCGCCACAGCACTAGCGCCGTTGCCACAGAGACCAAAAGCTCTACAGTGCGCTGGAGTCCGGCGGAGAGTTGCTGGGTTCGCGCCACTTCTTCCAGACTTTTCTCATTCTCTTTAGAAAACATATCCTCAAGCATGGACTCTAAAGAGAGCGCCTGTACAACTTTGATGGCACCCATCGCTTCGGCAGCAGTAGCGGCCATGGCTCCCTCTCGTTTGCGCTGCTGACGAGCGATGCTGTGAATCCGCTTCGTGATTTTGACGGTTGAGATGATAAATATGGGAAAGATCGCCACTGCAATTAGCGCTAGCTCCCAATCCATAAAGAACATCACACCCACCATACCCACAAGGGTGACTAAGTTGACAAACAGCGGTACCGCTGCGGTAACGGTCACATCTCGGAGGCGATCGATATCGCTAGTAATGCGAGTAATTAAATCACCGCCCTTAGCCCGATAGTGAAACGAAAGCGAAAGCTGTTGCAGGTGGGCATAGAGCGTTGCCCGGATTTCAGTGACAATCCGGCTGGCCGCCAGCGACATTCCTACCATGCTGATGTAGGCTGCACCTGCTTGAATGCTAGCAACGCCTATGATCGCCAGCGCTGAGCCGATTAGCAACATATTAGGCTCAACATTTGACAGCCAAGGAATGCTGCTCGGCGTAGCGCTAGCGCCAGGGACAATAATATTGTCGAAAATTAGCTTTAGAGGCCAGGGTTCCAACAATCTGGCCAAGACTTCTACAAACAGCCCAATCACAGAGAAGGTCAGTAGCGCACCTTGCTTACGGATCTGCGGCGAAAACCGTTCTACAATTCGCCGTAGGCCAGGTAGTGCTGCCTTTATGTCTTTGGGGCGTTGTCGCTTGGCTGGTGTTGATTCGCTGTTCACCGCTATCTCCAAAGGATTACAAGAGGTTTTTCTCTAACCCTAAGTTTTACAAGTTTAATTAAGCTGGCAATGAACCCTTTATGAGATTAGTCTCATAAAGGGGCAAGTTGGTAAGCTCAGTAGACCGCAAAGTCCTCCTATTTTTTCTAAAAGCTGGATTTCAAAGGCGCGGAGCGCCTTTGAAATCCAGCTTTTAGGGTTTTGTGGCGCGCGGAGCGCGCCACA
>NZ_JCACIN010000064.1:0-2229 GCF_059504425.1 Drouetiella sp. | reverse complement strand
AATTCACTACCATAGGACTTACGCATTTTTGTTGTGTGTGGTGGGCTGCGCCCACAAAACACAAAAAAAATGCACCACAGCTAGAGGGCTTGCGTAAGTCCCATACCAATCATTAAACCTTTTGTAAATTAAAGTTTTGGGATTAGGTTGAGTAGGGGAGTAGCTCCCACTCAACCTAATTTGCAAGAGGTCTATTTTGCTGCCTTATAAGCCCGCCATCCTCCCCACCGCGTAATCTCCACCTGACCTTCACACAAAATTGGCTCCCCCAAAACCCCCAAAACCTCCTCATCCCCAGCCAACTGCACCTTCCCAACACACAGCCCCGGCGGCTCTTGCAGCAAGATCTTAGCCAAACCCGCCACCGGAACCGACCAAACTTCCAACGCGATCGCCCCACCCCCAGTTGCCACCCGCATCATTGCCGGATGCACATCACTAATTGTCCACAGGCGATAAATTGGCGCAGTCACCGCATCCTTAACGAACTCCGCCCCTACCGCCAGCAAATTCCCATTCAACTCCAGCCCTCGCATCAGCGTGCCATTAACTGCCAAATCGACCCTCTCACTTTCCATATCTCATCTTCCTCACGCTGTCACTGCCCTCATCCCTGCCATCACCGCCGCAGCCGGAGCCGTCCAGCCCACAATACCCCCTTGGGCACGCACCATCTCCAGCGTAGACTGCTTGAATTCCGGGAAATAGCTCTCCGTACAGTCCTCAACCATCAGGCACTCGTAACCGCGATCGTTCGCCTCACGCATGGTCGTCTGCACACATACCTCTGTCGTCACCCCCGTAACCAGCAGATGAGTAATCCCCTTTGCCTGAAGCTGCGTCTGAAACTCAGTGTTGTAGAATGCTCCTTTTCCAGGCTTGTGAATCACCGTTTCTCCAGGCAGCGGCTCTAGTTCCGCAATGATGCCATTTCCCGGCTCACCCCGCACCAAGATTCGTCCCATACCGCCCAAATCGCCAATTTTCAGCGAACCCTTGCCCCGATCGAGCTTTGATGGAGGGCAGTCAGACAGATCAGGCTGGTGACATTCGATTGTATGAAAAACGGGTAACCCTTGGGCACGAAAGGTTTCTAGCAGTTCTTTCAAAGTTGGGACGATCGCTTGCAGCCTTTTTACATCGTTGCCCAACGCATCACCAAAGCCCCCTGGCTCCAAAAAATCGCGCTGCATATCGATAATCACTAAGGCAAGTCGATTCAGATCCGCTGGCAGCTCGTAGTCATAGGGTAGAGCCGATACGTACATAGGTTTAGAGAGTTTTTGATAAGTGTATTGTGCAGTTTTTACCACAGCATGGGAAAACTGTGGCGATCGCAGCGCACTTATTTCAAAGGCTTAAACCTATCTTCTCCAAAAAAGCAGCGTTGAGGGCTGAAGTGCCTAAGTACAAATCTACTCAGCACTCTCCTCCTCAACGCTAAAGCTTCTCCTCAATCAATGCGGATGGCGAGACTCGAACTCGCAAGGCAAAGCCACACGCACCTCAAGCGTGCGCGTATACCAATTCCGCCACATCCGCAGGTCATCCAGAAAGCGAAACACTTTCTTCAGTAACTCAGCATACTTCATAAGCTCCAATTCTGCACCCCTTTCTGGAATTCGCAGAACTTCGCTACGGCCTCTGCGTACGTTCAGAGATGCCTAGACCCAATCAGCTTTTGGGAATTCTAGCTGTTAAGTTTTCTATTCTTTAAGCTTTCTACTTTTCACAAGCTTCCCACAACTCAGGGTGTCACCATGAATTTCAACAAGCGCTCCGCTTTTTCAGCTTGCAGTCCTCAGACAAAATTATCCCAGACAGGATTTACGGTCATTGAACTTCTGGTTGTGATTGTGATTGTCGGAATTTTGGCGGCAATTGCTGTCCCAGGCTGGCTCTCCTTTCAGCGCAACCGCATATTGAGCGCCTCGCAAGATGAAGTCTTTCAGGCAATGCGTCAGGCGCAGGCAGAGGCTATTCGTTCTCGCAGCATTTGGCAAGTTAGCTTTCGAGAATCCGATAGCGTCGTGCAGTGGGCCATGCACCCCGCAACCGATCAGCCTACGACCTGGCAAACGCTGCTCCGAGAGATTCGTATTGACACAGGCAAGACAACGCTGACTCAAAGCGGCACAACTTATAGGCTGCAATTTAATGAGCGAGGTCGCGTCAATGGCTTGTTGGGACGGTTAATGTTTAATAATTTAGAGCATAGTAAAATCGTTG
>NZ_JCACIN010000063.1:0-40525 GCF_059504425.1 Drouetiella sp. | reverse complement strand
ACAACTTTATTTTGGAAGCACTCTTCTATGTGGCTTCACATTAAATTGGTATTAACCTTATCTTTAAAGTGAATGTTCTTTTTTATCATCTTATTTTCTACGCTATTAACTATAAAGGAGAGTACATGGACGTTAGTGAGCTTGGTTTTCCAATTAAGCAATACCCAGCCTGTGCCGAAACAGAGTAATTTGGCGGCAGCAGCAGCCCAACACTGCGTTGGTGCGGACGTTACAGAGGCTATCTGTGAGAGTTCAAAGTTATCTGCCGCCGCTGCGTTTTACCGTTAGCCCGTTCAGTTGTCTGCGGGGAGAGGGCAGCAACCTTATCGGTTAGTGTTCAAAGTCCAGCTTTACCAGGATATTTAAGGGCGATCGCAAAATCCTCAAGAGTACCCTTAAGGGGAATTCAAAAGTTGGGTTACATCCAATAATCTCAAACGTGTGAACCCGCTACTTGCTGAAAAGGTGAAAGCGCCCTCATGTTACAGGCTCCTGAAGTATTTACAACGGAAAGGCTTGTTTTACGCCGCCCTCGCCTCTCAGATGCAGAGGCAATCTTTGAATACGCCAGCGATTCAACAGTCATTCACTACATGGATTATGGTTCTCGTACTGATGTCAGCGAGGTTGTAAAATCCCTTGAGAGCCGTCCGGCAGAATGGGAATCAGGTAGTTTCTCCTGGGTACTTACAGTCAAGCCCGATGATCGACCCATTGGTACGATCGGTTGTTGGTTAGAAGATCATGCGGCTGGTTTTGGTTATCTGCTCAATCAGAAATATTGGGGACAAGGTTATGCAACAGAGTCCGCTCGTGCTGTAGTGGAATGGGCAATTAGCTTGCCAGAAATTTATCGGGTTTGGGCAACTTGCGATACGGAGAACCTTGCTTCAGTTAAAGTTCTGGAGAAGAGTGGTTTAGTGTGTGAAGGGAGGTTGCGTTGTTATCTGATCCGCCCTAATATTTCAGCAATTCCTAGAGATGCGTTTATGTATGCTAGGGTGCGTGGTGCGAGCTAACCCTTCATGGTAGCGGACGGTCGAAAGCCCCTGGTGCTGAGTTCGAGGTTACTTGCCGCCGCTGCATTTTGCCATTGGGCTGCTTTAAGCTATATACAAGGAGAATATTTCAAGGTTGTGGGTAAGCAGGAGAAATTCATAAAAATGAAAAAAAGCAGCATTTGGCAAACAATACAATACCTCATATTTCCTGGAGTTCCTGCTAGTCTCTGCATCTTGTTTGGAACAGCTGTATCAATCCGAGGACTCTCAGATTATCAAACTGCGGGTGATTTCTGGAATAATGCTATTGAAACTAGAGGCACCATCGTTAAGACAAGTCTTGAATCTAGAACAGCGTCGAGTGGTGGTATTCCCATATCGCATGCAGTTAACGTCTCCACTATTCAATTCATAACTCAACATGGAGAGATAATCACATTTGAAGGCGATGATGATATGTGTGTCGATCGTCCGAACTCTAGTCTCTGCATGGGAAGAGAAGTAGAGATTGTATATGACTCTAGTAATCCTCACCAAGCAATAGTCAAAGGAAGTGCTAGTCCTTTGGCTAGACTCAGGTATGGCATTGGGTGGGGCATGTTTATCTTGCTTAGTGGAATAGTAATTATGGTTGCTCCCACTCGGCATAACTAATGAAGTTGAAGAGTGCTAGGACAAGCAATTGTAGCCCAACGACGTTGGAGCCGAACGCCTTGAGCTGAATTAGTTAGGGTCGCAAGATTATCTGCGTCGGCTCAACTATGCCATTAGGCTGCACTGTCTTTTAGTGGACACATCTCACCTACCTAGGTGCAATTCTGCCGCCCGTTGCAAGCAAGGTAGTGAACCGCTTACCCTAATCTCGTGACAATCAAGATAGGGCGATAGTCCCGACTGGTACATCGAGCGTAGACATATCGATCACCAGACGATAGCGCACCTCTCCCCGATCGAGCCGTTCAAACCCATCCTCAATATCCATAGCCGAGATAATTTCGACATCAGCAGAGATATGGTGCTGGCTACAGAAGTCCAGCATCTCCTGCGTTTCAAGCGTACCTGCCACCCCTGAGCTTGCCAGCCGTCGCCGTCCCAACGTCAGGAAGACGGGACTGAAATCCAGATTTGCGGGAATGCCAAGACAGCAGAGCGTCCCGTCGAGTTTGAGCGATCGCAGATACGGGTTTAGAGGATGACGAGATGAAACAGTATCGAGAATGAAATCGAAGCGTGAGGCTTGCTTTGCCATTTGCGCTTCGTCGGTTGAGAGGATTGCCTCATCTGCTCCCAGCGCTTTTGCATCGGCAAGCTTATCTGGCGAGGTACTGAACAGCACAACATCAGCCCCCAGCGCATGCGCGAATTTCACTGCCATGTGACCTAGACCGCCCAAACCGACAATCCCAACCGTCTTGCCAATCCCTACATCCCAATGACGTAGGGGTGACCAAGTGGTCACTCCTGCACAGAGCAGCGGTGCAACGCTTGCCGGATCAAGACCAGCGGGGAGATGGTAGGCAAACTGAGCGTCGACGACATAGTCATTGGAGTAGCCGCCGCGCGTGATGCTGCCATCCTGCCTGTCGATGCCATCATAGGTGGTGGTCACTCCCTCCAAGCAATATTGTTCCAGCTGGCGTTGGCACGAAGAGCAATGACCGCAAGAATCGACGATCGTGCCCACCGCCACCGCATCACCGACTCGGAACGTTGTGACATCTGTGCCGATCGCCGTCACCTCACCCACGATCTCATGCCCTGGAACGAGCGGAAAGCGGCTTACCCCTCGAATGGCGTGCAGATCACTATGGCAGATGCCACAGAACTGAATTTTTATGGTGATGTCGGTCGGTCGCAATTGCCGACGCTCAAATGCCCAGGGAACAAGGCGATCGCCCTGATTGAGAACCGCAAGTCCGTAAGAGAGATCGATCGCAGTGTTCTGCTTAGTCGTTTCTGACATGTGCTGTTTTCCTGGTTGTGATCTGAGGGGAATGAATATGCAATGCTCTAGAAGGCGCTTGCTGTCGGGCGAACAATGATTTCATTGACATCCACATCTTCAGGTTGAGCGATTGCATATAAAACGGCTCTGGCGATCGCATCTGGCATGAGTGCAGTCTTGCGAAGTTCTTGTAAAAAACCTTTGCTGGTATCATCCGTGATATCAGAGCCAAGTTCGGTTTCGACTACGCCAGGAGAGATGAGGGTAACGCGGATATTTTTTGACTCCTGACGCAGCCCATCAGAGATTGCCCACACCGCATATTTTGTAGCGGAATAGACGGCGCTGGTGGGTCCCACCATGTGCGCGGCGATCGATGCCGTATTGATAAATTGTCCACCGCCTTGCGCTTCCATGATTGGCAGTCCCGCCGCAATGCCATTCAATACGCCGTGGATGTTGACATTAATCATGTTGTCCCACTCCTCGACTTTTAAGGCATTCATCCGCGATAGAGGCATCACACCTGCATTGTTAAAAATCACATCCACGCGACCAAATTTATCTTTTGCAAAGTGAATGAATGCTTTCACATCCTCGCGATTTGTGACATCGACTGCTTTGAATTCTGCTGTGTTACCTTGATCACGAATTTCCTCGACAATCTTGCCGAGCTTCTCTGTCCGCCGCGCCCCCAAAACGACTTTTGCGCCATTTTGAGATAGCAATCGAGCGGTTGCTTCACCAATTCCACTACTGGCGCCAGTAATAGCGACAACTTTTTCGTTAATGTTCAACATAGTCATTTTTCCTGATTGATCTGCTTCTATTTACATTAGAAGTAAAAGCAAGAATGCTAAATACACAGACCTCGCAAGTTATTGCCTAATCCTCCAAGTTGGAATTTTTTGAGTGCTCTATAATGCTGAATGGAGCAGGATTCAATGAGTCGATAGAACAACATGACAACTGAAATCATTGGCTCAGTTATCAATCAAGGTGAGATCGCGAAGCAGTTCCAAGAATTAGCGGCACTGATCACCCGGCACACGGATGGCAAGGGGGATGGGTTTCATCAAACCGCGATTGCTCAATTGGAATTTCAGCGAGAATCTTTAGTTTCCACTGCACTACGCGGTGTCTGTGACCCGATCTTTGCAATTCTAGTTCAAGGTAGAAAAGAACTGTTGCTGAATGAGGAAATCTATCGGTATGGTGCGGCTCAATACTTGGTTGTTTCAGTTGATTTGCCGTTAAGCGCATTTATTACAGAGGCGACTCCCGACAAGCCTTATCTAGGATTTAAACTAACGTTAGATTCCCATCAGCTGTGTGACCTAATTACTCAAACCAGTACGATTCAGCGTCAGCAAGAGAACGCTGTGAGAGGACTGTTTGTCAGCACTATTGACATCCCATTGCTCGATTGCGTTCTCAGACTGACAAAGCTTTTAGATACGCCACAGGATATTCCAATCCTTGCGCCGCTAATGATTCGTGAAATCTACTATCGCCTTTTAATGAGTGAGCAAGGCGAAGCAGTTCGTCAAATTGCCACATCTAGCAGCAATATGCAACGGATTGCAGAGGTGATAAAACGGCTCAAGGCTGATTTTGTCCAACCGTTGCGGATTGAGGATCTAGCAGGACAAGCGAAGATGTCTGCCTCCTCATTTCATCACCACTTCAAAGCCGTGACAGCTATGAGTCCGCTGCAATATCAAAAGCAATTAAGACTATTAGAAGCGCGCCGTCTAATGCTTTCCGAGAACTCCGATGCGTCTAATGCTGCCTATCAGGTGGGGTATGAGAGTGCTTCACAGTTCAGCCGTGAATATTCTCGGATGTTTGGTGCGCCGCCGATTCGGGATATTGAACAGTTACGAATAGCCTGAACATGACTCAGCGATCGTTCAAAAAATCTTGACACAATCGCCGAAAGTGATCGCCCCTCTGCTCAAAATTAGGATATTGGTCAAAGCTGGCGCAGGCAGGTGAAAGCAAAACCACTTTTGCTCCAAGCTGGTGCGCTAGTTCTGCCCCTCTTGTCACGGCACAATCCATCGTTTCCACAATTTCTATATTGGCGTAGCCCACCTGTTTGAGGCGTTCTGCAAAGGCAGGAGCGGCTTTGCCAATCAGCAAAACGGCGATCGCTCTGTCATGAATAGTTTGCAGCCAGCCTGTATCATCTCCGGCTTTAGCCTCTCCCCCGGCAATCAAAATCACGGGTGCTGCTACTGAAGATAAGCCGACTTGCGCCGCGTCATAGTTTGTCGCTTTGCTGTCGTTAATAAAATCAATTCCCTCCCATGTGCAGAGATATTCTAGGCGATGGGGTACTCCAGGGAAAGCCGCAACTGCTTCAGCGATCGCCTCTCGTTCAATTCCGGCAAGCCTTGCCGCTAAGACTGCCATCAGCAGGTTCTGCTGGTTATGTGCTCCCACCATCCGTAAAGCTGAGGCTTCGACGATCGGTTCACCGAGAGCCATTACCCACCCGTTCTCTAGGTATGCCCCGCGATCGGCATCGCCCAAGAGTCCGGCTCTACCTGTTACGCTCGTCCAGCAAGCCTGTGACCACTGATCAGAGGCTCCCCGCAAATAGGGATCATCTCCGTTGAAAATCTGATGCTGCGACTGTTTTAGCAGCTGGGCTTTGATGCTGTAGTAGTTCTCTAGGGTTTTGTGCCGACTGAGGTGATCAGGGGTGAAAGTCGTCCAGATGCCAATTTGGGGAGCAAGGGTGGAAGAAGCCTCAATTTGGTAGCTGCTGAGTTCTGCGATCGCCCAGTCAAGCTGAAAGTCAACCTGACCCGTGGCAGACGCCGGATAGAGTGTGTCGAGCGCCAGATCGCAAGCCGCATAGCCAATATTTCCACAGGCAGGGGCATGAAGTCCGGCAGCCTGAAAGATGGCGGCAATCAGAGCCGTTGTGGTGGTCTTGCCATTGGTGCCTGTAATACCCACCCAGGGATAAGACTGGAGCGATCGCCATGCCAATTCCATCTCGCCGATTGTTTCGATGCCTAGCGATCGGGCTTCTATAAGCGCAGGCAGATTCCAGGGTACACCAGGGCTAACCACAATCCGCTGCATCAGATCAGGCTGGGGCTTAAGCCGATGCCCCAACTGAACGGCAATACCCTTTGTTTGCAGTTCCTGCTGAGTCTGCTGGAGCGCATCAGACGTTCCAGAGTCGCTGATGGTGACTTGCCAACCTACCTGGTGTAGCAGGTGAGCAGCGGCAATTCCCGATCGCCCCAACCCTATCACATAGGCACTCCTCGTCTCAGCTCTAAGCATTATTTCAATGGCCACTTCGGATTTAGCGACTTCAGGCAAAGCAGAATCATAGTACCGCAGTGAGGGTTCACCCCGGCATTTGAGCGGTGAATTTGTATCGATGTAAAGCCAAATTGGACAGAAATTGCGACCTAATAAAATTTTTTATAGTCAAAAGGCGAGTTTGCCCTCACTAATGTAGTCTCAGATGCAAAATGATTTCTTCAGAATTGGTGCAATCATTCAAGCCGTGGTTTTGATAAATGGTTTCCGCATCAGTTTCCCGCAACAATGCCCAGATCTTAAAAATTTGGTGTTTCTGATGCGGCTGTGTACTGAATCTCCCCGATCTTTAGCATTTGCCCGTGTAAACTCAGAGAGATTTCTGAGTTTACGGTATTATTTACCACAACGTACGTTTCAGACATATCTTAAGGATCATGCTCGTGTTGAAGAAAGTTTTCCTGACTGTACTACTTGCCATCTGTTTCTTTGGTGGTCCTCTGGCAGACGCTGCCTGGGCACAAGACGATAGGGTCGCGGGTCTGCTTGACAGTGGTGACACGGCTTTTATGTTGATTTGCTCGGCGCTGGTTCTGTTCATGACGCCTGGACTAGCGTTTTTCTACGGGGGCTTGGTGAAGTCTCGCAATGTCCTCAACACCATGATGATGAGTCTGGTGCTAATGGGTATTGTGGGAGTCACTTGGGTGTTGTGGGGCTATAGCATTGCTTTTGCGCCAACTGATGTTTCCCCGATTGCCGTGGCTGCTGACGGTGTGCCCACGTTTACCTATACGTCAAATCCAATTATCGGTAGCCTTAGATGGCTGTTTCTAGGAGGTGTTGAGGCAGGTCAACCTGATCCAATCGGGTATGCACCTACCATTCCTCACCAGGTTTTCATGATCTACCAGATGATGTTTGCCATCATCACCCCGGCACTCATCTCTGGAGCGATCGTTGAGCGCATGAGCTTCAAGGCATACTTCTGGTTTGTCTTGCTGTGGTCTACGCTGATTTACGCTCCTCTGGCTCACTGGGTCTGGGGTAAGGGTTTCATTGGGATTAATATCGGCGCTCTCGACTTTGCAGGCGGCACGGTGGTTCACGTTAGCTCTGGTATTTCAGCGGTCGTCGCCGTTTTGGTTCTGGGTGCACGCAAAAATTATCCGGCTCAACCCACCGTTCCTCACAACGTGCCTTTCGTGATGTTAGGGATTGGAATGCTCTGGTTCGGCTGGTTTGGGTTCAATGCTGGAAGCGCCGTGGCGGCAGGCGGATCTTTGGCAACGGTGGCTTTCGTGTCTACAGCGATCGCTCCTGCTGCTGCGGGTCTGACTTGGGTCGTGATGGAATGGGTGCTGCGCGGTAAGCCGACTGCGGTCGGTATTGCCAGTGGTTTCCTGGCTGGTCTAGTGGGAGTTACACCTGCCGCTGGTTTTGTGACCCCGATCGGCGCAATCTTGATTGGCTCTATCACCTCAGTGGTTTGCTTCTTTGCAGTCAGCCTGAAAGCGAAGCTTCAGTTTGACGATTCGCTGGACACTTTCCCAATCCATGGAGTTGGGGGAACGGTTGGAGCGCTGCTCACAGGCATATTTTGTACCAAGGCGGTGAATGCTGCTGGTTTTGATGGTCTGCTGTACGGCAACCCAGGTCAGCTTTGGAACCAGTTCTTGGGAGTGGCTGTCACCTATATTTTTGCGGGTATCGGGACGTTCCTCATTCTTAAGTTTCTGGCGCTATTTATGGATCTGCGTGTCAAGCCTTCCATTGAAGATCAGGGCTTGGATGTCAGCGAACATGGTGAAGAAGGTTACGGCGAGGAATTTGTGGGCGGAATGACCCTAGTCGAGGATTCTATCCCGCAGACGTAGTTCTTTGCAGCAGCGTTCTTTGCAGCAGCTCTCATGATGAATTTCATATCGGGGAGTTTGCGCCCGCAGGGCGCAAACTCCCCCAACAAAGTCCGAAAAAAGCCCGCCGCAGGCGGGCTTTTTTCGGACTTTGTTTCAAAATAAGAATTGCTGAGTTCTTTGAGCTAGATTTGTGTAAATTCTGGATTCATTTAGACAAGGTAAGGGGTTGCAGGATTGCAGCCCCTTTTTCAATAGCAGATTTTAGGAACCGTCTGAGATAATAGCTAAACAAGATTACTCAACAAGCTCAGCTTGACCGACAGGGGGAATGGGATGAAGCGCCAAGATCTACAGATCTTCACTCGACAGATCTTCATAGGGGTGTCGCGGAGCAGCGCGGTTCTCTCAATTCTTTTGCTGTCTGCGGCTACAGCGCAAGCTACAGCGCGATCGGCGAACTGGATGCCAGCAGTGCTTCCAGACAGCCAAGTGATGACGATCCGTTCGCCGCTCCTCGCCCAATCACTCTCACAGAACGAGCAGCAAGAGCTAGAGCGACTGCGTAGCCTGAGCCGCACGACAACGCTGTTTAACATCATGCTGGGGGTGTTGGCGGTACTACTGACGGCAGCAATTGCTGGACTCTATCTGTTGCGGCGATCGGTAATCCGAGAAGTCACGGCCATTGTTCAAACGCACCTGAAAGAACTGGGCGATCTAGAAGGGCAGATTGGCGTAGCGAAGCAAGAAGTTAGAAAGCTATTGCGAGATTACGAGCATTATGCTGAGGATTTGGGCAAAGATGCCGAGTCGTTTCAGCAGGAAATTGAGGAAAAGCGGGGGACATTGGTGCGGCTAGTTGCCGAAGTGGCGCAGCGTCAGCAGGAGACTGCTGGGGCGATCGCCCAACAGCTAGACGTTGCGAAGCGGCATCTAGATGAGCAGCAAGCAGGATTTGCGGCAGAGTTAGCTAATCTTCAAGGCGTAGCGCAAGCTCAGAAAGATACAGCGCTACAGTCCTTTGCCCAGTCAGGAATCGAATTTGCTGGAGAGCTGGATGTACTGCGATCGGCAGCCCAGCAGCACAAAGAAGCAACTTACCAGCAGTTGGGACAGCTTCAAGCTGAGCTATCGCCCTATCTGGATAATCTACGGCAATCTACCCAAACCGAAACGCAACAGCACAAAGAGGCAGCCCTGACGCAGCTCCGCCAGATCGAAGCCGAATTTGCTGGACAGCTTGTCGCCATTCAGACCGATGCTGCTCAGCGCCGAGATCAGGTTTTCGCTAATTTGGACAGCCTCCGAGCCGATCTGATGGGTCAGCTCTCCCAGCTTCAAACTGATACCCAAAATCAGCTAGATACCCTGCGGCAAAGCCTGGAGCAGCTTCAGATCGAATTGGCAAATCAGCGATCGCAGCTTCAGCTTGAAGCCCAGACCCAGCGAGACGAAATGCGGCAGGGCTTACGGCGTTTGAGCGAAGATTTTGCCGTGCAGCGATCGGATCTGACCGCCGATACCGAACGCCAAAAAGCCGACATTCGCCAGAACATTCAGCAGATGAGCGTTGAGTTTAAGGCGCGGTTGGCAGAGCTACAGGCCGATATTCAGAATCAGAAGGAAGCAATTCGGCAAAATATGGTGCAGCTCGATGCCGCCTTTGTCCAACAGCAGGCAGACCTCCAGCAGGCTGCCCAGGCAAAAAGAGCCGATCTCGATCGCCTGCTCACCCAGCTTGAAACCGAAATGGCGGCAGAGCGATCGCGTCTGCAGACCGATGCACAAGCCAAGCAAGCCGAACTCCAGCAAGCCCTCGATCGTTTGGAAGCCGACTTTGCCAGCCAGCGATCGGGCTTAGAGGGCATTGCCCAAGTCCGTCAAGAAGAGTTGCAGCAAGTCATCAACCAGCTTCAAGAGGCTTTCACGGCTCAGCTGACCGAACTTCAGGTCAGCGGCAAAGAGCGGCGAGATGCCATCCTCAAGAGTCTAGAAAAAACCGAAGCCGATTTGGTGGCGCAGCTTGTGACCTTGAAGGCAGATGTACAAGCGCAGCGCGATAAAATGCGGCAAAACCTGGAAAGGTTAGAGGGGCGCTTTGCCGACCAGCTTGCCGACCTGCAAACGGGAGCCGTTGCCCAGCGCGAGGCGACGATTCAAAATTTGCGGACGTTAGAAACGGAGGTCGCCACCCAGCTGACGGCACTGCAATCCGCCGCCCAGACCGAAAAAGACCAGATTATGCAGCGGCTCTCGGAAGTAACTCCCCAGTTTGTTGCTGACTCCTTCATCGTCGCCACTCAGCAGCGCCTGGACGATCTCTACAGCCAGTTTGAGACGTTGAAACAAAGCCAGCCGGAGCTATTCTTTACCCCTGCCGACTATATTCAGCAAGCCGAAACGCTGTTTGCCGCCGGACAGCATGAAGCCGCGATCGCCTTCTCGGAAAAAGCGATTGCCACCCAGCCCGATAGCCCCTCTCTGTGGCTGACGTGCGGCATGGCGTTGGCAGAGCTAAAGCGTAATGACGAAGCTCTGACCGCCTTCGACAATGCTCTCAAGCTCCAGCCCGATAGCGCGATCGCTTGGTATCACCAAGGCATTCTCCTGAAGGAAATGAAGCAGTACGACGCGTCGTTGGCGGCATTCGACAGCGCTCTCAAGTTCCAGCCCAACGACTACAAGGCATTGCTGAATCGCGGCGTGACTCTGGGACGGCTGAAGCAGCCCGATGAAGCGATCGCCGCCTTCGATAAAGCCCTGGAGATTAAGCCCGACTACCACGAAGCCTGGGTAAATCGCGGCGTAATTTTGGGCACAATGCAGCGCCCTGAAGAAGCCTTTGCCGCCTTTGACAAAGCCACCGAAACTGATCCCGATAATTCCACCGCCTGGCTCAATCGCGGGTTGTCTCAACTTGAGCTAGAGCGCTACGAAGACGCGATCGCCTCTTTCGACAAAGTGACCCAACTCAAGTCTGATTCGCCCAAAGCCTGGGACAGTCGCGGCTATGCCCTGCTGCAACTCGGACGCGACAAAGAGGCGATCGCCAGCTTTAATCGCGCCCTTAAAATCAAGCCCGACTATGCCAGCGCCCACTACAACAAGGCGGCTTGCTATGCCCTGCGCGGCGAAGCCGACCTGGCCCTAGAAAGTTTGCAAAAGGCGATCGATCTCAACCCCAAATATCGCAAGGAAGCCAAGACCGATACCAATTTCAGCGAACTCGCTCAGGATGACTGGTTTCAAGAAATCACGGATGTTAAATAGCGGCGCCGCAACCTATGACTACAGCCACTCGCTCCTATGACTTTATTGGATTTGGGGATGAAGTTCCCGGAATTTTGGCGCTAGTCTCTGCTGCCAGAGAATACTACAGCCGCACAGGTCGCTATCCCAAGAGCGTCCTGATGCTGCGAGGTAATGCTCAAGACGGTGTGGGCGGTCATCTGGTGCGCGGCAGGCTAGCCTACCTCGATCGCAGCAGCGTCCCAGAGCCTACCCGCCGAAACTTTTACCTGGAGAACTTTGGCGATCCCCCCGCCATCTATCGGGAGTTTTTGCAGCGATCGGGTGTGGACAAAGTGGCGCTCGACCCCGGCAATGCTACTCTGGTACTCCGGGAGATGATGGGCGAAGTTGGGATAGATATTCTCAGCAACGCCAAGGTTGCCTCTGTGCTTAAATCGGGCGGCAAAATTACGGGCTTGCAGCTTGCTAGAGGCGAGACTTTTTTGGGCAAGCAGTTCATTGACTCTACGGTAAATGGTGAACTGGCACAGTTGGCAGGCATTAAAAAGCTGGTAGGATATGCGTCGCTGGGCTTGCCAGAGGCTGAGCTGTCGGTAACGCTGGTTTTTACAACTCAGGGACTTAGTCCGCAGACCTTGAGAAATATTGAATATGCTTACCTCAAGCGCTTCATCAACGCATCGGATGTAGAAGCCCAGAAGTGGATCGACATAGCGGCAGGCGGCGATGATTCTCTGGCGCAGTTTCTAAGAAACTCGCTGACCCGTGCCTATGGACAGCTCAATACTATGGATTGGGGCACAGACTACATCGATGTTTATAGCCGTGCTTTGTCGATCGCCTATCATGCCTTCCGAGGCTCCAAGCACTACCTGCCTGAAAGCAAAGCCATTTTCGACAATCCCAATATTGCGGTGCTTCCGGGCGATCGCCTGTTCTGGAACGGAGTGCTGTTTTTTGTCAACGCCGCCCAAGCTGAAGCCTTAGCCCGTGGTGGAGCCAAACCCACAGCCGAGATGCTACAGGAAATGGGCTATGTTGAGCGCTGGCTCAAGAGTTTAGGGGCAACATCAGTGAGGGTCGCTCCAGAACTCTACATTCGCCATGCGGGCAATATTGTCGGTGCGGTCGAGCCGCTCAGCGGTGCCCAAATGACGGCGGGTGGCGTATCTGCTGCTCAGGCATTGGGCACCTTCGGCTACCACTTTGACACGCGCGGCGGCATTCTCGGTCTGTGGCAGCGGGCAGCGAAGGTCGGCGTGAAAAAGTTTGCCTTCAAAGCGCCGCTGCTAAACGTGGGGATGCGCCACGCTTTTTTCAAAGAGATTTCTAATCTAGCCGTAGTTAGTCCAGCCTCTGGATTTACAGGCGGCGCTAGCGCTGTGGGACGAATTGTGGAATTTAATGTGGCGGTCGGACAGGCGGTTGGCATTGCCATGGCGATCGCTCATCTCAGCAACCGTAACCTCTCGGATATCGCCAACTCAGAAGTGCATAATATCCTGGTGAAGACAGACAGATTGCCAAAAATCTACGGCAGATACGATCCGACCGAAACCTCCACCATGGGAGATTTTGAGAGACGGATGTATGATGCAAGTCTGGCCGTTTCGGTAGACTTTGATGGGGCGATCGCCTAGCCGCTGGCTACTGCCCATACCACGCTTTTTTCCACTGCTGCATCTGAGAAATTTCCTGCTGCTGACTGCTGATAATCTCTTGAGCGAGCTGCTTAATTTCGGGGCGATCGCTCTTCTGCAATGCCTCTTGTGCCATCACGAGCGCGCCTTCATGATGGGGAACCATGGCGTTGATGAAGCGCAGATCAAACTGGTTATCTGCGGCTCCCAAGTCCACGTTCATCATCATGCTCGATTTCATCTCGGCAGACATCGGCATCATGTGCCCCATTTCTGCGCTGTACATCATTGGCGTATCCCCAACATTGGGATACCATGCCTTTCTCCACTGCTGCATCTGGGCAATTTCTTTTTTCTGAGCCTCAATAATGGCTTGAGCCAACTGCTTGATTTCAGGTCGCTGCGACTTTTGCAGTGCCTCTTGCGCCATAACAACGGCTCCGTCGTGATGGGGAGTCATGCCGTCTAAGAAGCGCAGGTCAAAGTTTTCATCCTTGGGGCCTAGGCTCATGTTCATAGAGCCATGATCCTTCATAGAGCCATGATCCATCCCTGGCATGGATTGTGCCCCATCTGGCGAGGTGCTAGCAGAGGGGCTGCTGGCATCAGGATTGGAACAGGCGCTCAGAATCAGGGTTCCAGCAAAAGCGAGGGATAGTAAGGGAGTTTTAAGTTTCATAGGTTTGTGGGTTAATGCATTTTATGCGGTTTCTGCTTTACCCTTCGATCGAGCAGAAATCTATCTGAGCCAGTGTATTTCTATTATCTTTACAAATGATTATGAAATTGGCATGACGAGTAGCGAGCTGCTTCTTCACTATAAAAACATAATCCTGTAAGACTCATTTTATAGCGGTTTAATCTGCTGCAAATGGCGATCGATTTTCCTGACCTCTAGGCTTCACTCTGTATCAATGAAGCAGGACTCGGATCATCGGAGTCAATAGACAAAACCTTTTTCTAAAGGCTTTTGCTAATTTTGGTACTGATTCAGGCAAAGAGCATAGACAGGCGAAAAGTGTTTTGCCTATCACGAACTTTGTCTTCGTCGGGCTGCAATTCAAGGATAGGTTATGCGTATTTCAGTTGCTACAGTGTGTGCTTTTGCCGCTATTTTAGGCAGGGATATTAATCAGCGGACGATCGCGGCTCCCCTCATAGCAGGCGATTCGAGCGGAGGAGACACAACCCAGCGTCTGCCTGTCCCGGATGTGAATATTCCTGCGCCTGATATTGCACCGCCTGAAAATATCGCACCGCCAAGCAATGTCTCGCTACCAGACCTTATTCCCCTATCAGACCCTATTCCCCTATCAGACCCTATTCCAAATCCCTCGGTTCCGTCTGCTCCGTCCTTAGAACTGCGACCTCTGGTTGTGCAAGTAGAAGCGATCGATATTCCGGTTCCCTACCCTATCCCGGCTGAAGCTAAGGAATCGCCAACAGAAGAGTCTTTGCCCTTGCTTCCTGACTCCCTACCCCCTACCTCCCCAACTCTTACTTCCCCACCAGCGCCAACAGCAGTTTCACCCGCCCTAGATAACTTTACGCCTGCGCCTAATCTTTTTCGCCCGACGCAGCTTGACGAAGTGGAAACCCAGGAGGTTGTTCCTATTACTCTGGAGCAGGCACTAGAGCTGGCACGCCGCAATAATTTGGAGCTGCAAATTGCTCAACTAGAGCTAGAGCGGACTCAGGCTGCCCTGCAAGAGGCTCAGGCGGCAAACTCGCCTACGGTGGATGCCACGGCTGATTTGAGCGCACAACGGGCAAACGATCGCGATAACAATACTTCCGCAGATGCTCTGTTGGGTGGTTCGGTAGAGGTTAACTATGACATCTATACTTCGGGACGGCGATCGGCATTGATCCGGGCGGCTGAGGGACGGGTGCAGGCACAATCGCTGCAAGTCAAGACGGTTGCCGAAACGCTGGAGCTAGATATCACCAATGCCTACTATGATCTTCAGCAAGCCGATGGACAGGTGAGAATTGCCCAGGCTGCAGCCGCCCAATCGGAGCTGAGTTTACGGAATGCGATCGCCACAGAAGAGGCAGGCATCGGCACTCGATTCGATCGCCTACAAACGGAAGTTGACTTAGCCAATGCTCGACAGGAGCTAGTGATTGCCTTGAGTCAGCAGCAGGTCGTGCGCCGCCAGATCAAGCGACGGCTGAATATTGCCGAGTCGATTGGTCTATCGGCAGCTGACCCGGTGCAAATGGCGGGCACCTGGAATTCTAGTTTGGAAGAAACGATTCTGTTGGCTTACCAAAATCGGGCTGAGCTAGAACAACAGCTAGTGCAGCGAGACATTAGCCAGCAGCAGCGTCGTGCCGCTCTAGCAGAGTCAAAGCCCCAAGTTTCGGCGTTTGCTAACTACAGCGTTCAAAGTTCTCTCCTTCAAGGCAATGGTTTGAATGACGATTACCAGGTGGGTGCTAGAGTGCGTTTTCGTCTCATTGACGGCGGTGCATCTAAAGCCAGGGCAGCTCAAGAGGCGGCAAATGTGGCGATCGCTGAAGCCAGATTTGCTGACACCCGTGACCAAATTCGCCTTGAAGTGGAAGAAGCTTATTTGACGCTACAGTCTAATTTCGACAATACTCAGACTGCATCTCAGGCAGTCAATGCAGCAGCGGCAGCTCTGGATCTGGCGAGGCTGCGATTTCAGGCGGGGGTAGACACCCAAACCGATATCTCTCGATTGCAAACTGAATTAACTCGCGCAGAGGGCAATCGTCTTCAGACTATCTTGGGCTACAATCGCGCTCTAGCCGCATTGCAGCGATCGATTAGCCAAATGCCGTTTACGGAACAGCCGCCGACCTAGACTTTAGACGTTGTACAAAAAAGAGACACTGTACACAAAAAGGGCGAACGATGGGGATCGAACCCACGAATGGAGGTACCACAAACCTCTGCCTTAACCACTTGGCTACGCTCGCCGTACGGTTATGAATTATAGCATCAGACTAGGGTGAGAAGGCAAGAGGTAAAATGCCTCGGACGGGATGCTACTAACCTGCCAGAGATTTTAGCAGCCACCCCAACATCACGCCCAGCCCACCAAAACGAACGGCCTGCCAAAAGACTTCTTTCAACCCGCTCCAAGAAAAAAGCTGGCTCTCTAGGGCAAGTTCCAGTCCTTCAAGCTGTTGCTGGATTTGCTTCAGTTCAGCCTTCAAAGACTGAGAGCGATCGCGCCTCATTTGGCGTTGGGTTTCGCTAAGGCGCTGCTGTAAAACCTCCTGCTGCTGACGATCTGCCTGAACTTGGGCATAGCGCGCCTTGAGCAGCAGCAAAGATTGCTCTACCTCTTGGAGAGATTGCTCAAAGTCAGTTTCATGAAAGTCAGCATCGGGTTGAGGAGGTTGAGGAGACATTATTATGGGGAGTTTTATTGACGTTGTACAGTAGAGATAGCGCTGGCATTTCACCCAGCTCGTCAGTTTGCAGCTGTCGTAAGTTTGCTTAAGACATTTTTGGTGGGGCGCTTCGCGCCCCACCAAAAATTTCCCCGTCCTAACCGCCTTGGCGGTTGCTACAATAGCTCATCATTTTAATGAATATGTCTGATTCAAGTCAGGTTACTTCTCAAATTGTCTCTAATCAGGTGCCGATTAAAGCATTGCCTAGTCCTAGAGCCAGTAGCTTGTCAGATGGTGCTAAGCCTGTTTCTGAGCTGAGTACAGTAGAACTGGCTCAGGCGCTAGCAGAACGTCTGGCGATCGCCCCAGACGACTGGCATCGCCTCAAGTCAAACCGTAAGGTGCGGGCTGGAGAACAGGCGGCAGCAGCGCTCGTATACCTGCTTAAAGATCAGCCTCAAGAAGCCTTGGCAAGGCTGCACCAATCGGTAGGCTGGCTCGATCGATCCATTTCAGCACCGCCCTGCCCCACTCATGGGCATTGAGGTGTGACTCAAACCTGCCACTCAAAAGCCTGAAGCCGCCGATACTCATAGGCTCCCATAATTGCCCCCCAGAGTGAAGCGCCCGTTTCTAGGTCAACGCCGCGATCGTAGCTGAGAAAGCGATCGGCACTCACCTCAAAGCCTAAGCTCACCTGTCGGGTTTGCCCATCATACTGAAAGCAGCATTTGGTATCGGGTTCTGGCTCTGCTTTAAACCCAATGCCAGATTGCCTCACGATAAGCAAGCAACCTGGCAGAGCCTCCAGATCTTCCAGGCTTAGCGTCTCTAACAGCTGAGGATTGGCTCCCGCTCCTTTAAATTTTTCAGGCTGCTGAAATGCCCAATACTGAACTTGAAACACCTGGGGATCGTCGGTAGGCTTTAGTTCGGCAATGCGCTGACGGTAGGGGCGATCGCTGTACAGGATATTTGCTTGTTCTGCAAACAGCGCCAGGTTGCCATTAATCCGCTGAGGCAAAGGGCGATGCCACAGCCGCAAATGCACAAACCAGACGGGCTGATCGAGGGCTTGCGCCTTATTGTCAAATTCGCCTGTCAACCATTGAGCAAGGAGTGGCAGAGACATGGGAAAGATAAATATGAAATATTTATAACTAGACTTTAAACCAATCAAGTTAGAAAAAGGCAGTTATGGCTGTCCTGAGCAAACTGGCGACAGCTATAGGAGCGCGATCGTATTCAGAAGTTTGGGTATGGTCATCCTAACCGGATTTCTTTTAGAGGAAATAGCGATAAATCTCGCGTCGATGGCGGACTCTGGTAAAGGTTATAGCGTTGTCTTCGATGAAGAGACTGATGCGGTAGTCGCTCACTCGAATTCGATAGGCTCGATCGTATCCTTTGATTTTCTTGAGGTCAGAAATTTGGTCAATGCCGCTGGTAGGAATTTCTTCAAATGCTAAATGTCTAATCGTTTCGTAAATGAGAGATTTTTTGAGCGCTTTCAAGTCTCGGATGAAACTTGGCAAATCATTGCCGATCACGGTTTTTCTAGTTCTAACAAGGCAGCCTCCAGACTGAGGGGGTTTCGGAGGAAACTTCCTGCATTGCTCCGGTATAGCCCCTCGTCTTCTGGGGCTTTCTGGGGCTTCTAGTAATTTTTGACTGAAGCTACTGTAACCCTGTCTCTGCCACGACCGCGATCGCCCTTCAGCTTTGAGCCAAGACGATCGTGACGGGCTAGGCGCGATCGCCTCAGTTGCTGTAGCATTCCCCGTGTCACGGGGTGATCTGAGGGCTATCCTAACGCGATTTACCAACAGTTGCTAAAACAGCCGCTCGACTAATTGATCACGCGTCAGGTTGAAATGTTGGGCAATGTCTTTCAAAATCGAATTGAGCGTGCCCACTTTGATGGGGCTGTGATTTGGAATCGTAACGTGATGTTCGCCGTTCTGCTGTGTTGTCAGGCGAATATGGCTTCCGGTTTGGCGATCAATCTGATATCCCAGTGATTTGAGTGCCTGCGCCAACAGTTCATCCGACAAGTCTCGCGGCAGTTTCATGAGGCAATCACTTCGTCATGTACCACATGAAGGCGAATCAGCTTGGGGCGGGTTTGCTCATCAGGAAAGTGACAGTGAACCGCGTCTCGGACATATCCTTTGAGTTCTTCCAGGCTATCTGCTTGGGTAAAGATAGATTCTCCGATCGCCCTGGCAGTATAGCCACCGTCGGGATCATCTTCAACTAAGAAAATAATTTCAGTCATCGGCTCGTCCTGATCTTTGAGGTTCAATTTCAGTTATACCCGCGATCGCCCTTCAGCTTTGAGCAAGAGCGATCGCCCCTAGCCTTTGACGATCGCCTCAGTTACTTCAGGACTGCCTGTGTGGTTGGAGCTTTGCTGCTGGAACCTATGAAACTGCCAGCTCTGAGTGCAAAACTAACAACTCTTCAGCATTGAGAGTTGCCATTGCATACTCGCAGCCTTGAGCATCGGAGAACTCTACTTGATAGAATCGATCGCCGTTTTGTTCGTAAACTTCGACGATCGCGCCAATTAATTCAGCAGGTAGTTGTTGAACACTGGCGTAGGCTGGCTCTAGCAGGGTGAGGCGATTGGCTGGAATATCTTTCAGTAATGCAACCGTATCCAGGAGTTTGGGTGTAGGTTTCATCGTTTAATAAAGGCGATCGCCGTTGGGTAATTTCATGCCGCTGATGGATGGCTGACCCTAATGATATCCGCGATCGCCCTTCAGCTTTGAGCCAAGACGATCGCCCTTAGCCTGTCACGATCGCTGTTATTCAGTTTTCCACTCACTTGTGGAAATATCGGCAGTTGTCATGATGTTTCGTAAGGTGCCCATAGGAAGATCGCGTCCCTTGTGATACGGCACAATCACCTGAAGCTGTCGTTCTGAGTTGCGCCACTTGCGATGGCTGCCTTTCTGAGAAACTAATGTGAAACCGTAACGGCGCAAAATCGCTTCAACCTGGTCAACATTCATCCGTCGATCGCGGGTCATCCCACAAAAACCTCGCGGGTGAGAGCGCTAGCGGGAAGTTCGATCGCATCGGGTTCTAAGTAGAGTTCAATCGCTTCTTGAATATTCGCTAAAGCTTCTATTTCAGTAGCTCCGGCAGAAACGCAGCCGGGTAGTTCTGGACACCAAACTGCCCATTCTCCAGTTTCAGGATCAGGTTCTAGAATGACGCGCCATTTCATAGAGTCTCCGAATTCTGTTCTATCTCAGTCTACCCGCGATCGCCCCTCAGCTTTGAGCCAAGACGATCGCGCCTAGCCTTTCACGATCGCCTCAGTTGCTCTAGCATTGCCTGTGTCGTTGGATGATCGGATAACTGCCCGGTTTGCCCTGCCTACATTGCTTCTCCAATCATTCGATAGAATTAGCCTCAAGGAAAGTAGCGATAAATTTCCTTGCGATGTAGAACTCGAATAAAGTCCACTGAATTAGATTGAACCGCGATGCCGATTCTGTAATCTCCAATCTTGATACGATAGTGGTTGCCTTCGGCTTTAAGCTTGCTAAGATTGCTGACTGCCTCAAGACTCTCAGCCCCTTTTACTCAATGACAGCCTACTTCTTCAATAGCGGCAATTCGTTGCAGCAGTGAGGCATCGCGGAGTTTACGCAGGTCTTTTTCAAAGCTTTTTCGGAACTCAACCTTCACGCTTGCTGCTCCAGCAGTTTGAAGATATCGGCTCGGCTAGCTGGTTCGGTAGCTTCGCCTTCTACAATCGCCCGTTCTAGCCCAATCTCTTCGATCGCTTCTGCAATTAGATCGGTGAAGGCATCGCGATTTTCTTGGAACAGCTCAAGCAGTGCAACTTTGACGATCGCTTTAAGTTGAGTTTGATCTAATGTTAGCTCAGACATGATTGTCTCCGGTCTTCAGGTGGGTGTCTACTAAGCTGATGCTTAAGACTTAGGCTATGCCACCATACTACTCTTTGCCTCTACAATCGCCTCAGTTGCTCTAGCACGTCCTGTGTCGTTGGATGATCGGACAACTGCGCGGTTTGCCCTGCCTGAATCACCTGCCTCAAAAACTCAACGAAATTACCCCAAACGGTTTGGAAGGTGGGATGGGTTTCGCCCAGTTGATCGTGAAAAATTACCACTGCCCGAAGATACAAAGGCTCGGCATCACTGTAGCGTCCGGTGGATTGGTACAGCGCTGCCAAATTGTTGAGGCTGCCGGCAGTGTCGGGATGGTCGGCTCCTAACTGTCGCTCATTAATTTGCAGCGATCGCACATACAAAGGCTCGGCATCACTGTAGCGTCCGGTGGATTGGTACAGCAATGCCAAATTGTTGAGGCTGCTGGCTGTGGCGGGATGGTCGGCTCCTAACTGTTGCTCTCTGATTTGCAGCGATCGCACATACAAAGGCTCGGCATCACTGTAGCGTCCGGTGGATTGGTACAGCAATGCCAAATTGTTGAGGCTGGTTGCCACAGCGGGATGGGTTTTGCCTAGACGGGTTTCGGCGGTTGCTCGGCATTGTTCCAACCACGGTTGCGCCTGAGCATAGGCCGCCTGTCCTTCGTAAAACCAGGCAATTCGAATGTAGGGCGTAATCAAGTCATCGTCTGTGAGGCAGTCGGTGAGGGCGGTTGCCACTTCTTCTAGATGGGGAATGAGAGGCGTGAATTGGGCGATTAGATCTAGCGTCAGGGTTTGGGGAATTTGTTTTGCCTCTGCCACCATCACCCGACACAGGGTTTGCTGCATCGCGGCTTCGGCTGGCATTTGCTGCCGCTTTGCCGCAAAGAATTCTCGCAAGAGCTGATGCAGTTGGTATATGCCTGCCTCTGAGGGTTGCAGCAGATGCAGCCCCAGCAGGTCTTCGTCTCGCACATCCTCCAGATCTTCCTCATTCCACTCTGGCAAACAGGCTTGCACCAGCCGCCAAGCGATCGGCGCGAGGGCAAACAAACTCAGCCATGCGGCTAGCTCTTTTGCCGACGGCTTTAGCTCTTGCCAACTCAGCTCAAACGCCGCCGCCACCCCCAGCGATGCCGTCATTCCCGGTTCGGCTTGCAGCAGCGCCCTTGCCTCCAGCCGTTTTTCTTGCAGCCGTTGCAGCAGGGTGGCGATCGACACCTCTTTCCTGCGCGCCAGATACCGCCCCACCAGCTCCAATCCCAACGGCAAATAGCCCACCCATTGACAAAGCTGCCGCTCCAGACCTCCGATTTCTTCAAGAAATCGAAGGTCTTTGACCTCTCCGCCCTGGGTGACGATCGCCCTCAGCAAATCTAGCGCCGCTTCTTCCCTCAATACCTCCAGCCGCAACTGCCGCACCGATGCCCCCAGATCGACCCGCGTGGTCAACAAAATCTGGAAGCGATCGCCCCTCGGCGGCAGGTAGGGCTGAACTTCGGCATAGTTGCTTACGTCATCCCAGATCAATAGCGCCTTGCCCTCGCGCCAGTGGCTCCAGCAATAGGCGACCTGCTGCGACAAATCCAGCTCAGTCGGTAGCGATAAGTCTAGGTAAATTCTGGCAAAGCCGACAATTTGAGTGCCGATGTCTTCCCGCGATCGCAGCCAGCACACCCCCCCCGGATATTGGTCTTGCGCCAGTGCGCCATAGGCATATTGCAACGCCAATTCAGTCTTGCCAATGCCGCCCATGCCCTGAATCGCCGTAATTGCCAGCAGGTTAGATTCTTGGAGGCGATCGTGCAGCGTTTTTAGGTCGGCTTCTCGCCCAACAAACTCAGTGGCTCCGGTGTAGGGCAAATTGTGGGGCGTGCCTCGCTCTGTCGGTGCCCTTCCCGACGACTCCAGTCAATCAGATTGGGGAGCAGATCCAAAATGAAAGGTCGGATTTCCCTGAACTTGAATCACGGGCTGATTGGGATCATTCACCTGTAATCCCTGCGCTTGCCCGGTTACATACTGCACGTTCCGCGCCTGAATATCGTTGTTCGTTACTTCCAGATGGATCTCTGCCGCCAGCTTCTGCGCTTCCTGCTTCAGTGCCAGATCAGATTCCAAAACCTTATGTAGATAGGTTATCAACTGCTTTTGAGCCTCTGTCGAACCCTCCGCTGCCTGTTGCAAGATTTGATCGGTGCCCGGTTTGCCCCGTAAACATTTCTCCCACATCAACTTGCCCAACTGCTGCACCTTATCCGGCAGCATCTCCACCGCCTTTTCGCCCAACTTAGACCCCACGCCCTCATAAAACTTATCCAATATTGCCTTAGCGATCGGCGTAGCTAGCAGCAGCGTAATTTGCTCAATCATGGGGGGAAAACGCAGAAAACTACTGGCTTAACTTTACTTCAGCCGCCTCTATTTGTCGCTGATTTGCTTGCTATTGGGCGCTCGCAACGCAGAAAATGCCAACATTTTCACTCTCACCGAGAAACGTCAAGCTTTGAACTCGAAGCGTTGAGCTTTGAACAGCAACTGTCGAGCTTTGAACACGAAACGCCAGCCTTTGAACACGGAACGCCACACTTTTTTCGAGAACATTTCTGTTTAGAACTCGGAACGTCTCACTTGAAACAAGAACAATGCAGCTTCAAACAGGAAACGCCACACTTTTTACTCCAATGATGCAGTTCAGAACACGAAACATCTCACTTGAAACTGAAATACTTCTATTTCAAACCAAAACACTGCTGTTTCAAGTGACATTAATGGAGAGGGCGATCGCAATTTTTGTTTTTGAGGGGCGATCGCTGACACTCTCGCTCTAATAAACCTCATCATGAGAGCCAAGCGCTAAGGCAGAAGTTCCTCTTGCCCTAAATCCAGTTCTGTCATTAAGTCAGTGACAGAGCCGCGTTGAACATTACCTGTGGCGTAATCCCGTTCGGCTTCAGAGACTTGCCCTAGCAGATCTTCTCTGCGCTGGTGTTTAAGGCGCTGTTGAACGAGGTTTAGCAATGCTGCCTGATCCTCCAGCGACAGAGCTTCCACAGCCTCGATCGCCTGTTGAAATGTAGAGGTTTTCTCAGTTTGCTGCATGATTAGCGCCTAAACTCTCTGCCCTATCGACCGCCGTTTTCATTCTAATCGAATATACTTCGTCACCACACTCATCCATTTGCCCGTCATCGGCTCCGGCTGCAAGTCGCTCCACTCATCGGCATTGGCAACCGCCTTTAGGTGCAGCGTGTGAATCATCGTGATCACGCCCGTGCGCGAACTCACCACAATTAGTCGTACCGATTCACGATCGCCCCTCGAATACTGCAACTCGCTGGGGGGCAAGCTGTTGGAATCTGGGCGATCGGATAGAAAATCTTCAGTCATAAAATCATCTCAACTAAAGTGTGATCAAATAATACACTAAATTCTTGTTTTGAAATCAAATAAGTAACATTTACGGTTTCATCATCCTCTGACACGATTGGGGCATGGGAAAAGTAGGTCAAGCGCTCCGTCAGGTTTTAGAGGCTTATGCCATTAGTCAGAATAAGCTAGCGGTTACGATGGGCATTGAGCGCACTCATGTCCATCGCTGGGTACAAGAAAAAACCGATCCTGGTGGAGAGGCGATCGCCAACATTACAGAGTCCCTACAGCAACTCAATCCTGAAGCTGCGAGAGAATTTGTTCAGCGTTACTTAGGCGAGATTCTAGGGGTGGGTCAAGCAAGTCAGGCACTCAGACAAGTTTTAGAAACCTATGGAATCAGCCAGAACAAGCTAGCTGTCACAATGGGCATTAGCCGAGCCAACGTCGGTCGCTGGTTTCATGGACTAGATCCGAGTGCCGAAAATATTGCTGAGATCACCAAAGCTTTGAAACAAATTAACCCTGAAGCTGCAAGAGAATTTGTTCAGCTTTATTTAGGCAACCTGCTGGAAGACCCGGAGAAATTAGAGGATGAGTAGAGCGATCGTCAGTCACTATGAGATTGGGGGGTGAGTCAATTTAGCCTCTGCGAGTTCCAAAAACTGTTTTGCTCTATGGATCTGTTCCGTGGCTTGAGCTTCTGTAAGGTCTGGATTAGCATCGTAATCGCCTTGCAGCCGAAGTTGCTCTGCTGTAATTAGAAAACGGTGAAATTCAGTAGGGACTGCTCCCGCCTTCACAAACTCTCGTCCGAAAGCTGAAATTACAGCCGAATGCTTGGAAAAACTCAAGCCCTTGCCCTCTAAAAAAGCTTCTGCCACATAAAACATCGTGTAATAAGCGCGAGAGGCTGCAAATTCAGGCATATTTTGTTGATTGAGAAGTTCTGCCGCATCTAAGCTTCTGTAGGCTTTTTGCAGTAAAGCTCTCTGCTCAGGAGTCATACAGCAATTCCCTCTCTACGAACGTTACGTAAAAAGCCGCCCTGCTGTTGACTGAAGCGATCGCGCCCTACAAATGTGCAAGAAATCAAGACATCATCCTTTAAGCAAATCGACGAAACCAGATAGCTTGTTCGCTCGATTTCAGTTACATAATCAACAGGCTCTTTCAAAACCACCAGAATATCAATATCAGAATCAGGGTGGGCATCGCCTCTAGCTTGAGAACCATAGAGAATTATCTGGCAGAGACGATCGCCATACACATCCTCTAGCTGCTCTTTTAACTCCTGCAAAATTACAGACAACAGCGCATTCATCTACTTACTCATCTTTAAGTCTCTCAAACCAGCATACATCAGGCTATCAGAGCGATCGCCCCCACCGCTCACGCTACTCCAGCCGAATATATTTCGTCACCACACTCATCCATTTACCCGTCATCGTCTCTGGCTGCAAATTGCTCCACTCAACAGAACAATCTTACAGCATGACCACAAAAACGTGTACATTTACGAGTTCATCATCCTCTGACACGATTGGGGGCATGGGAAAAGCCGGAAAAGCCCTCAGACAAGTATTAGAGCAATACAAAATTAGCCAAAACAAATTGGCTGTCACTTTAGGCGTTCAGCGGTATGTGGTCTACCGATGGTTTCACGAACAGGTTGATCCCAGCGGAGAAACGATCGCTGAGATCACGCAAGCGCTCAAACAAATCAATTCAGATGCAGCTCAGGAATTTGTTCAGCTTTATCTGGGCAACCTGCTAGGAGACCCAGAGACATTGAAGGATGAATAGGGCGATCGCCAGGAGTAGTTATATCCTCCAGAGCGCATCTCATCACGTAAATAACTGTTAGAGCTTGGGAATCCTATAGACGAAGCACTCGATTAGTTCAAAGATGGATGATCTTGATGGAGATGGACTTTTTAGCCTCTACTTCGGAATAGGTTTGATCTTGTTTAGCACAGTCGGAGTTTTTGTAGGTATGGTGGCTGCTATGATTTCAGCGATCGTGATTGAGCGATTGAGCCGATCTAGCTATGACTATGATGCCCTTCAAGTTCTCCCTTGGACATTGAGTGGATGTTTTATTGGATTCTCGATAGCCCTATTAACAGCTCTTGGCTTAATTCATTGCATTGATAGTTCCCAAACCTGTATTCTTTCAATTCCATTTGAGTTGGCTGATTTAGCAGTTCGACTAATCGGAATAGTGCCTTCTTTAAGTGCAATTATTGGAGGTGCAGTGTACTGGCGAAGATACCAATAACGTTAAGTATCATTCACTGCTACACCTATGCCGCCGTTAGCGAAAGAACACTCCTCACGCACTAGGCGATGAGAATCGCCGCTCAGCCAACATAGTCCATGCAACAGGCGAGTAATGATTGCTGGTGTGGCTACAAAGGTGTGGGTCATCGCTGATGGCGATCGTATGTGAACCCACCACAATCAGTCGCACGGATTCACGATCGCCTCTGGAGTACTACAACTCGCTAGGGGGCAAGCTGTTGGAATCTGGGCGATCGGACAAGAAATCTTCAGTCATCAACTTCACCTTCTACAATAATGTTGTCCACATAGACAACATAACACAGAATGTGGTCGATCTAGACAACATTTACGGGCTTGCCATCCTTTGACAGGATTGGGGCATGGGAAGGGCAAGTCAGGCGCTAAAACAGGTTTTAGAAAAATTTGGCATCAGCCAGAACAAACTGGCAGTCGCGCTTGGAATCGATCGCTCTGCGGTATTCAAATGGGTTCATGATCAGCGAGAGCCGACTTCTGAAACGATCGTGGAAGTCACCAAAGCCTTGAAACAGATTAACTCAGATGCAGCCCAAGAATTTGTTCAGCTTTATTTAGGCAACCTGCTGGATGATTCAGAGGAACTAGGGGATGAGTAGAGCGATCGCCCTGTCCAATATCGCAATCCCTAAGCAATGCTGAGCAACCCGAACGCGATAGGGGGATAATCCCTACTTCATTACATATCGTTAGATAGGTTTGGCGATCCGTCTGTCGTTTATGCTGGAGAAAACGAATTCACCGACTGAAATCTTCGTTTAATCATCTCAAAGCAGGAGGTCACTGTGAACCCAAATAGCTTTAGAAGCTGGCAATTTAACCTATCGGGTCTACGCTTCTGGCTTGTCCTTTTCGCAGTGATCTGGCTACTAGGGGCGATCGGTCTAGGGTGGCTGGTCAAGTCAATATTTATCTTGCTAGTTCTGCTGATTCTGGCACCCATTGTTGGGTTTTTGGTTTTTCGCTGGTGGCTCAAACGCAACCTGGTTTCTGATCAGTGTCCTGTCTGTCGCAATGAGGTGGCTGGCATCAACGGTGTAGATATGCGCTGTCCTAGCTGCGGTGAACCTCTCCACATTGACAAGGGGCACTTTCAGCGAGTCACACCACCCGGAACCGTCGATGTTGAGGCGATCGACGTTTCGGTGAAGCAGATTGAAGACCAGTAAGGCTACGAGCAGCGCTCTGGGCACTTCTAGGCAAATGCAGTTCCAGAGTTTTAACGATTGCCTCTGGGGTCAAGACTATCGCGCAATCCATCTCCCAAAAGATTGAACGCTAGCACGATCAGCGTAATCATCAAACCGGGCATCAGAATTGTCCAGGGAGCCGAAAGCGCGTAGCCGTTGGTGAAAGAATCCGACAGCATCGTGCCCAGTTCTGGCGTGGGCGGTTTTGCACCCAATCCTAGAAATCCCAGCCCAGCCGCCTCCAAGGTTGCCGTCCCGATCGATAAGGTTGCCTGAACCACAATCGGCGCAAGGCTAGAAGGCAAAATGTGATTAAAAATAATCCGTCCAGGCTTGGCACCAAAGGCGCGCACCGTCTGGACAAACCCCTGCTCTCGCAAAGACAAAACCATGCTGCGCGTCAGGCGAATAAACTTGGGAATCTCTACCACGCCCACCGCAATCATGACGCTTTGCAGACTGGCTCCAATCACCGTGGCAATGGCGATCGCCAGCAAAATCGAAGGAAATGCCAGCAAAATATCTGTCATCCAGCCAATGACTCGCTCTAGCCAGCCTCTAAAATACCCGGCAATTAGCCCCAAAAATGTCCCGATGATCAACCCCAGCACTACGGACACAATGCTGACTAACAGCGATACGCGAATGCCGTACCACACCAAGCTCAGCATGTCGCGCCCTAGCCCATCTGTGCCCAACCAGTGAACGGCACTAGGCGGCTTAAGCCGAGCGGCAAAGTCACGGGCGGTTGCCGGATCGAAGGGGCGTAGGATGGGCGCGAGCAGGGCGAGAAGAATAATGGCGATCGTCAAAACTAGCCCCACTCTGCCTGAAATAGACTTGAGGAATCGTTTCTTAGCTTTTTGAAATGAAGATTCTTGAGCGGCTAGCGCGATCGAGTCCATGCTGTGTCTCTACTCGATGAGGTTATTCTTCTATGATTAAAGGTCAAATTTGCGTACCGTGATCATTCCAAAAAGCTGCCAATCTGACTAGGGCTGAGAGGTCTGAGCTGGAGTATTTTCACAGTCACAAATCAGTCCTTCTAGCAGAGTCTCGATTGTGGCAACGATCGGCTCAATTCTGTCCTTAATTCGTTCAACGTCTTTGACGAACTTCAGCAGAGATACTCCATCAATATAGAGTTCTGGGGTGGGGTAATTTTCCAGATACTCCAGCAGTGAAATTTTGTTGTCTTCGCTAGTCGAAAGCAGCAAAGCCGCTCGATTTGCCTGAATATTGGCGCGATCGGAACGGGTGCGAATCGTGTTGCCAATTTGATACAGAATGAATTCCCCCGGTAAGGAATAGGTGACGCGATCGACCAAGCGCTGGCTCAAATTCACTTCCTGATTTAACGCCTGCTGAAGGGCTTCAGGACTGAGGTCGGCAAGATTCAAATACCACCGAATCTGTCTAGTTGCTTCTCCAGTCTCAGCCAATGTTCTCAAATCTTCAATGGGAATTGAGCGTCCGATCGGGCCAAGCGTGAAGACTAGACGCTGCGCCGCCACAGCCGGAGGCACAGGCAGCGCGGCAGAAATGCCAATTCCTAGAACCCAAGCCCCTCCCATCAATTTGATCAGATTCCGACTCAGCAAGCGCTGGAAAAGCGGTGAAGAAAAACATTTCATGAGGGACTGTCTCAGGGGGTGGGAGAAGATGATTGAGATAAAGCGCCATGGCTTGAAAGAACTGCACCTGAGGGCTGAGTCGTTACAGGTGAACTAGAGGCAGCAGAACCAGAGGCAGCAGGAGAAGTGGAACAGGCAACCGCACGATCGCCCTCAACATTGCTGCTCTGAGGCTCGCCTGCCGCAGGCTGCTCACAATCACAAATGATGTCCTGGAGGTACTCTTTGGCTACTTCTAGCGCAGGCAAAACGCGACCGACGAAAGAGCTAATGTCTCCGTAAATTCCTACCAGGCTCGTCACATTGACGCTGACCCGATCCGCAGGATACTTTTCAATAATTTCCAGTAAAGAGATGTTGCGATCGTCTTGGATTGAACCTTGGATTGCTGCGCGCAAATTGGGCGAAGCATTCGAGCCTTGAATCAGCTTTTCAAGCTGAAGCACTACAAATCTGCCGATAGAACTGTCTACAAAATCTTGCCCAAAATTGGAGGGCACCTGAATTTGCTCTGTCAAAATTTGCTGAATAGGAGCCGGATCTTGCTGATTAATATTGAAAAATTCTCTAGCCTCCTGTCGCAACTCACCAGACTGCACAAACTGCTTGATCTCATCTAAAGAGAGCGTCACCTCAGAAGGAACAGAAGGGTCAGAGCCATAATATCGCAACTGAATAGTCTCAACGGCCTGGGCACTGTTCGCGACAAAGATGCTTCCTGTACTGAGCAACAGAGCCGCGAGACTCGTCAACTTTGATTTGAGGCTAAGAGATTTGAGGCTGAGAGATTTGAGGCTAAGAGATCTAGGATTAAAGCGGCGCGAGAGTTTAGACATTGTATTCATCAGATTCTGCGAATCGCTAGGGTGCTAGGTGCTAGGTGAAGTGTGTGCCAGAGAATGTGTGCCGGAGAATAGACTGTCAGGTGAACTGTAAACGTGAACTATAAAATAAGAACTCCAAAATGTGAACTACCTTCAGTAATAAATTTGCTTAAGGTAGCAGTACAGCAAAAAGGGAGACGATCGCTAGACTCCATGAGAATGAAATAACTTACTTAACTCCGATTTTTGCTGTCACCTGAGTCACATTTCAGACGTTAAGATTCTAGATAGGCTGAGTAAAAATCTGCCCGATCTACTTATAAAACCCTATGCCTACTCCTCAGAGTCCGAACCCAAGATGGACATCCTGATTGTTGAAGACGAATCCGAAATTTCTCAGCTTATCCAGCTCTACTTGGAGAAAGAGGGATTTAATTGCCGCACCTGCCGAGATGGATTGACGGCGATTCAGCTGTTTCAAGACCATCAGCCGGATCTAATTATTCTGGATTTAATGATTCCCGGTATGGATGGGTTAGAGGTTTGCACCCGCATTCGGCAAAAGCCGGGAAGCAAAGACCCGTACATTATGATGCTGACGGCAAAAGGGGAAGAGATCGATCGCATCATCGGTCTTTCCACAGGTGCAGACGACTACATGGTCAAGCCGTTTAGCCCCAGAGAGCTAGTGGCGCGGGTCAGGGCGCTCTTGCGGCGAACGCTGCGCCAAGGCGGACAAACTCGTACTTTTCAAACGCCCCACTTCTCAGCCGATGTCGATCAGCGCGTTGCGAGTCGCCAGATCGAGGGCGGCGAGGTAGAGCCATTAGAGCTAACCACGCTAGAGTTTGACCTACTGACTACCTTCATGAGCTATCCCGGACGCGTGTGGAACCGGACTCAGCTCATTGAAAAACTCTGGGGTAATGACTTCTTCGGCGATGAGCGCGTGGTGGATACTCATGTAGCCCGTCTTCGCAAAAAAATCGAGCCTGATCCCGCCAATCCAGCTTTTCTCAAAACGGTGATTGGGGTAGGGTACAAGTTCGAGGATGTAGCTAGCTAATATTGTGTATGACAGCCGCCAAGGCGGTTGAGACAAGCACATTTAGGGTGAGGCGCTTCGCGCCCCATCCTAAATGTGCTAAGCAAACTGGCGAACGCTACAGTGAAAATCGGCATTGCTTAATCTGGGTATAAACTTTTTTTGGAAAGGGGCACACCCCTTTCCAAAAAGTCACACATAAAATTAGCCACGCCTGAAAATCTAGTGAAAAATGCCTAGGACTGTCGGTTCACCTCTTGCTGGAGCCATGCATCCACAGGCTGACCGTCCTTACGCTGTAGCTCAATTTCAATAGCGATCGCCTGTGCTGCCCCCACAGGAGCGGGCTTTTGATGGAACAGGATGTTGTAGGCGATCGGGTCTTGATTATGATCTCGTAGCCAGTCTTGCACCTTAGTGACAGCAAAAAAAGACTGCCCCTGTTCAAACAAACGAGTGACTTGCAGTTGCAGGGTGTAGGGATCGAACCGAGCCATAGGGTTGCCTTCAAACGAACCAACCCTATTTTAAGCGGTTTTGCAGCAGTCAGCTGTATGTCTAAAGAGCGTACAGCCCAAGTCCCTACTGTCCTTGAATCACTGCCATTGCCTGTTGAATTCGCCCTGCCAACCCTGCATCTGACTTGTGCGCCATCGTAATTTCGTTGAAGCGGGTGATGCTGAGGTTGTTGGTCTCGACGATCGCGATTGCCTGATTGCAGTAATCAATGGCGATCGGGCGAATGCTAGTGTCGAGGCTATTAAGGCTGCTGGGGCGATGGCAGAGAATAGGCGGTACTTCCGCACCGCTCGCTCGCTTGATATTATCGTAGGCGGCTTGACGGATTGGCTCAATTTGCAGCACCGATCGCGCATAGCTCTGAATCTCACCCTCTGTAACGGCAGATTGGGCGTAGGCGGCACTGTCGAATGAAAGGTTAAAAGACGGACTATTTGAGGCTTCGGCTAACGTGCTGGCAGGCTGCTGTATAGGCACCCACCCGCACAGCAGTCCCATGAGGGCAAGGGAGCCGACCCACAGCGATCGCGACATCAAACGACTCATCCCAAAGCGATCGCTGGAGCGACTAAAACTAGATTGAGGCAGCAAAGATAAGGCGGTCATCATAGCGGAAACGCGAAACTCAATATCGAACAGCTCAAATAATCAGAATCATTCTAAGGGTGAGAAGTTCCAGGAAGATGTATCGCCATGAGAACCTATCCCAGCAAAGTTGCGCGCAATAGTCTCCGATCGCCCTAAAATAATACTCTGACGACTTCACGCACAGCGTCCGACCCAGTGTGACTTGGCTTTACTACGCCGTTTCGCCGTCACCTACTCTCGTTCCCTATTCCTAACCTTACTTGTGAAAGTCTCTATTTTTCATACTCCTGAACTGATCCCCTCGGATAGCCAACCTGATTGTGCGATCGCCATTGATGTTTTACGAGCAACGAGCACCATTTCAACGGCGCTGGCGGCAGGTGCCGAAGCGGTTCAGGCGTTCAGCTCAATGGATGAATTGATGCGGGTCAGTGAACAATGGCCAGCCGATAGGCGACTCCGTGCCGGAGAACGAGGCGGAGCTAAAGTGGAAGGCTGTGAAATGGGCAACTCGCCCCTCGCCTGTACGCCTGAGTTGGTGGGCGGCAAGCGGCTGTTTATGAGTACCACCAACGGCACCCGCTGCTTGGAAAAAATTCAGCATGCCAAGACGGTTTTGGCGGCAGCGCTGATTAATCGTGCGGCGATCGTCCAGTATTTGCTAAATCAGCAGCCCGACTCGATCTGGATTGCCGGATCGGGCTGGGAGGGGAGTTATTCCCTAGAGGATACGGTGTGCGCAGGGGCGATCGTCCATTCGTTAAGCGCCCATCTTGCCAGCCAAGGGCAGACGCTAGAGAGCATTGCGGGAAATGATGAAGCTTTTGCTGCCGTAGCGCTCTACACTCAATGGCAGGATCGGCTGCTTGACCTGCTTTGTCATGCGACCCACGGTCAGCGATTGCTTCGCCTTGACTGTCTAGATGACCTGAAGTACTGCGCTCAACTTGATACTCTAGATGTGCTGCCTATCCAGCGTGAGCTAGGCGTATTGGTAAAGCACACAGCATAGACTCTGTTCTCGGTGCTAGGGATGAATTTTTGGAAAGGAGTGTGCCCCTTTCCGAAAAATTCATGACCAGATTAGAGAAGAGTAGGAATTGAGGGCTGTGGGCATCGGGTTAGCTCACAAACCTTCCAAAATACCGATCGATTGCTCATTCCAGTAAGTCTTGGTCAGCGTAGCCCGTCGGAAATCCGTGTTTTTTAGCACTGCTTGAGAGAAGTTTGCTCCCGTTAGATCTGAGCCTCTAAAGCTAGTGCCCCAACGCGCAAATACAGTTCTGCCCAAAACTCGAATCTGCTCTCGCAGTCGAAGCGTGCGCCAGCCCACATAGGCACTGAGGATCATCGCTGTTGTGGCGATTGCCACGGCAGCAACCGAAGTGCGAGTTTGATGCAGGGTGATGGCAAAAGCGATCACAAAAATAGCCGCTGCCGCCCAGGCAATCCGGGTGTTCATCGCAATTCGCGCCACGATAGCGACGATTGCAGCCACGATGGTGACGGCAGCGACGCAAAAATCAATCACGATGGCAATGGCGATCGCTCCGGCAATAGGAATGGCAGCCGAATGAATGATTACCGCTGCAAAAGCCAGGGCAAGCGCGAGGGCAAAAATGCTGAACCCGGCAGTGATGCCTTTGCGCAGGGCAATCAGCAAAAAGCCAATGTGAACCAGAACTGCGATCGCCTTAGCGGAAATCTCTAGGGCATTGGTATGAAACTGTAGCCCGATGGTTGCTCCGATAAATCCTGCCAAAGTGCCTAGCAGCAAGGCTGTCGCTAGCAAAACTACCGAAAGGGCGATCGTTTCAGCGCGATTGAGTCCGGTGATGGCATGGCTAAAGTCGGCGTTTCTGAGAATTGCGTTGGTAAAATTTGTGCCTCGGATATCCGCCCCGCTGAAGTCCAGCCCAGATAGGTCTTCGCCCTTAAAGGACTGACCCCGTAAATCCTGTTTTTTAAAGCTTTTTCTTTCCGATGCAGAATAATCTGACGCAGAATGAGTGGATAGCTGTTTATTATGCATGTTCGACCTCGACTGTGCTGAATAACCAATAAACGCACCCGACTCAAAGCTAGTTCTGTAGCCGTTTCGCGCGGCTGATCGCTATTACTAAGCTGATTGCTATTACTAATTTGTATGAACGGCAGTGCGAATTAGGACAACCCAAAAACCCATGGCTGCATTATCCATCAACTCGAAGCATTTTGTATCGCTTCAACACTGAAAATCTGATTTAAGCAGTCAGCAATCCGGCTTGCCGCCCCTGATTCACCCATGCGGCGACATCCGTTTTCAGCAATGCGTTGCAGTCGCGGGGCATCTTGCAACAGCGATCGCACCTCTCCTGCTGCCGCTTCAGGAGATGCTACTAGACTAACCGAAATTCCTAGAAGGCGGGTTTGTGCCTCGGCAAATTTTGGCGTGAATTGTGGACCTTTCCCAGGCATCACGATCGCGGGTTTTCCCAGTCCGACAAATTGCTCGGTTGCTGTGCCCGCCATAGCGATCGCTAGCTTTCCCTGATGGATACAGTCGTTAAACGCGGTTGTGATGATCAATGTAGCGTTCTTCTGCCTAAAAGCTGCGGGTGATGACGTTACTTTTTGCCAGTCAGCCTGCTCTAGCATTTGTTGCAGGGGCGCGAGATCGAGACTGGGGGCGATCGCCGCCAAAAATAAAAGCTCTTGAGCCGCAAACTCGATCCGTATTGCAGCCACAGCCTGAAGAATTATTTGCCAATTTTCGTAAGCTTCTGACACTCTGGAGCCGGGGAGAAGGGCGATCGTTAGAGGGATGCTTGAAGAAGCTAGGCTCTCAGAAGAAGCTAGAAAGTCCAGACCTGTTGGTTCCAGACCATCCATCATCGGATTGCCCAAATCAAACGCCCGAATAGCGTACCTTCTCAACACTTCTGCCGTCAGCCTGTCTCTGGGAAATACTGCTCTACAGCGAGGATGCTTCATCAGCCAACGCTCCCAGGGTAGATAGACAGAACCCAGCGAACTTTCCAGCTGCTCAAACCAGGACGGGCGTGGCAGCACACCCTGCTCATCTTGCAGATAATACTCCGACTTGGCAGTGCCCACAAAGGCGTAGGGGATACCGCTCCACCAGGCAAATAAGAGAGGCACAATATCGCCAACCGCCAAAATCATGCCGCCTTGCCGCGCCCAGGTTTTTATGGTGTGGAGCTGCGATCGCGTCAGACTCAGCAATCCGCCCTGCAAATCTCGCGCGAGCTGCCGTCCATCCATATATAGAAAGCCGCCCGACGGCATGGATTTTGATTCACCGATGACTGGGATACCGTGTTGTTTGTAAGCTTGTCCTTCACCGACGATCGGCAAGGCGGCTAGTTCCATAGGTTCCATTTCTTCTAGAGAAGCATCTTGCTGAAGCGCTTGCAGGATACGCAGGGCGATCGCATCTTCACCGTGACCGTTGCTGAGACAAAGAAGGCGCATGGAGATCTGGTTTTACTGAGCCTGCACAATACCATGTTTAAGATACAGGCGTTCAAGATACAGACTTGTCATGGGTCGTCCCAAATAAATCACTACCCGAATATCGCCTCATCGTGAAATTCTAAAGAGGAGCGATCGACATTTCTTCAGTCTGGTTCTAGAATCGAAGAACGTTTCAACAAAAGTTAATTAAAGAAAACTTGATGCCATTAGCTACGATATCTCCCCTCATCGCCTCTGGCTTCCATGCCCTCTCCGAACCGCTGAGACTACAGATTTTAGACTTATTGCGGAGCAAAGAGCTTTGTGTTTGCGACTTGTGTGAAGCTTTAGGCGTGTCGCAATCTAAGCTGTCTTTTCATCTCAAGGTGCTGAAAGAGGCTCGGCTGCTGCGCGCCCGCCAAGAAGGACGCTGGATGTACTACAGCCTTGATCTGCCGCAGTTTGTGGTGCTGGAGCAGCATTTGGGAGAGTTTCGCCGATTTAGCCCCATCGTTTCAGCTCGACCTTGCGATGACTAGGCGTTTTGGTTGGGTGTCACAGCATTTTCAAGAGATAGCATTTTCAAGAGATAGCATTTTCAAGAGATAGCGTTTTCAAGAGATAGCGTTCTTAACAAATATTGTCGAACTTGTGTTCTTCGCTGCTTGACTAAACAAATTTAATTGATGTATCAATATTTTTAGATGCAAATTTCAAAAAACATCAAGTTTCAAAGATTTTGCCCCTTTGCGTATTAGACATTTACCTAAGTAAGGAAATTTATGACTTTTTTAATGCAGATGAGGCTGAGGCTACCTATTTCTCTGGTCACTGCTGCCATCCTGTTTGTGTCATCCTGTAGCGCTCCATCTTCAACCTCCTCCCCATCAGCCGCTTCAGGGAGTCCAGTCGCAGGGTCGGCAGCCTCCGTTAAGGTTGATGGGTCTAGCACAGTTTTTCCCATCAGCGACGCAGTTGCCAAAGAGTTTCGACAGTCCAATCCCAGTGTAGAGGTGGCGGTTGAATCTTCTGGGACGACGGGCGGATTCAGAAAATTCTGTGCTGGAGAAACCGACATTAGCAATGCCTCTCGTCCCATTTCTACTGAGGAGATCGCGACATGTCGGAACGCAGGAATTAGATATGTTGAATTGCCGATCGCCTTTGATGCCCTGACGGTAGCGGTTAATCCCCAAAACGATTGGGCAAAAGACTTGACGGTAGAGGAGCTAAAAAAACTTTGGGAGCCTGCCGCTCAGGGCAAAATCAAAACCTGGCAGCAGGTGCGCTCCTCGTTTCCTAATCAGCCAATCACCCTCTATGGAGCGGGGACAGACTCCGGCACCTACGACTACTTCGCAGAGGTCATCATGGGCGGAGCCGATACCCGGACTGACTACACGGGCAGCGAAAATGACGATGTTTTGGTGGAAGGCATTGCCAAAGATCCGACGGCTCTGGGCTTCTTTGGTCTAGCTTACTTTGAGAAGAATCAGAATCGTCTCAAGGCAGTGGCGATCGATGATGGCAAAGGCAAAGGAGCCGTTTTGCCTTCGCGCCAGACAGTCGAGAGCGCTGCTTATCAACCGCTGTCGCGTCCGCTGTTTATCTATATCAATCTTCAGGCATCCCAGAAAAACACAGGCTTGCGGGACTTCGTGCAGTTCTACCTGAAAAACGCTAAGCGCATCGTGGAAACGGTGGGCTACGCGCCGCTGCCCCAAGAAGCCTATGACATTGGCTCAGTCCACCTCTACAAGGGTGAAGTCGGCACAGCTTACGACGGCAAGCCTCAGCCTTACCTGACGATTCGGGAGGTGCTTCTGAAAGAACAAACTTTCTAAAGCCGTTCGATCAGATCTCGCTATTTTCAAGTGCAGGAAGAAATCATGAGTGTAAGGGTTGGGATTAATGGGTTTGGGCGGATCGGGCGATTGGCGCTCCGGGCTGCTTGGGGCTGGTCGGAACTAGAGTTTGTCCATATCAACGAGCTGAAGGGCGGCGCGGTCACGGCTGCACATCTGCTGAAATTTGACTCTGTACATGGACGCTGGGCACCTGAAGTCGAAGCCAAAGACGGGAAGGTGTGGATTGATGACAAATCCCTTAGCTTCAGTGAATGCGCTTCACCCAGCGAAGTCTCTTGGGACGATCTGGGCGTCGATCTGGTGCTAGAGGCATCCGGCAAGTTCCGCACGACCGAAACCCTCGACCCTTACTTCAAACGCGGGGTGAAAAAGGTAATTGTTGCGGCTCCGGTCAAACAGGGCGCGCTGAACATTGTCATGGGCGTGAACGATGACCTCTATCAGCCGGATCAGCATCACCTTTTAACTGCCGCTTCCTGCACCACCAACTGTCTCGCGCCCGTAGTGAAGGTGATCCAGGAGGGGCTGGGCATTCGGCATGGCGTGATTACGACGATTCACGACAACACCAACACCCAAACGATCGTCGATGCCCCCCACAAAGATCTGCGCCGCGCCAGAGCTACCAGCCTGTCGCTGATTCCTACCACCACGGGATCGGCAACGGCGATCGGTCTAATCTATCCAGAACTCAACGGCAAGCTGAATGGCTTAGCCGTGCGGGTGCCGCTACTCAACGCCTCTCTGACTGACTGCGTTTTTGAAGTCGCGCGTCCTACCACCGTCGAAGAAGTTAATAGCCTGCTGAAAACCGCTTCTGAGCAAGAGCCGCTTAAAGGCATTCTGGGCTATGAGGAACGTCCTCTGGTGTCGATCGACTACAAAGACGATCCGCGCTCTGCCATCATCGATGCCCTGTCTACGATGGTGGTGGATGAGACGCAGGTGAAAATCTTTGCCTGGTATGACAATGAGTGGGGCTATGCCAACCGCATGGTGGAACTGGCCAGAAAAGTTGCGTTGAGCCTTTGACCTTTACATTCTGACGCTAAACCCATGGCTACCGCCTCTCAAGCTAATCTACGCAACTACATGCTGGTGACGATCGCCTACTGGGGCTTCACGCTCACAGATGGCGCGCTGCGAATGCTGGTGTTGCTGTACTTCTACAACATTGGCTACACGCCGCTGCAAATTGCGTTCCTGTTTTTGTTCTACGAAATCTTTGGCGTCATCACAAACTTTTTGGGCGGCTGGATTGGCTCTCAGTTGGGGCTAAAGGTGACGCTGTACGCCGGGATTGCGCTACAGGTTTTGGGTCTGGGAATGCTGGCTTTCCTCGATCCGGGCTGGTCGCAGGGGGTGGCGATCGCCTATGTCATGACGGCTCAAGCTTTCTCAGGCATTGCCAAAGACTTGACCAAAATGAGTTCCAAAAGCGCCATTCGTTTGGTCGTGCCCCAGGAGGCGCAGTCTTCTCTGTTTAAGTGGGTGGCAGTGCTGACCGGATCAAAGAATGCGTTAAAGGGGGTAGGCTTTTTCCTCGGTGCGGCTCTGCTGGAAGTCTTTGGGTTTAAGAATGCGCTGCTGATCATGGCGGCAGGACTAATCGCCGTTCTGTTGACAGGATTCTTCTTGCCTAACGGCATGGGCAAAATTAAGAAGAAGGTGGGCTTTAGTCAACTGTTTTCCAAAAGCCGAGAAATCAATATTCTTTCGGCTGCTCGGTTCTTTCTGTTTGGCTCCAGGGATATCTGGTTTGTGGTGGGCTTGCCTGTGTTCTTACGTGGACCATTAGGCTGGTCGTTTTACCAGGTGGGCGGTTTCATGGCTTGCTGGGTGATCGGCTATGGCTTGGTGCAGTTCCTGGCTCCGGTGCTGCTGAAGCGATTTGGCAACGGGCAGCCGCCGAATGCCAACACCATTCAGTTTTGGACGTTTGCCCTGATCGCAGTACCCGCAGGAATTGCGATCGCCCTTCAGATGAACCTTCCCCCAGACGCAGTAATTGTCGTGGGTCTGACGATTTTTGGGATTGTCTTTGCCTTCAACTCAGCCGTGCATTCCTATTTGGTGCTGGCATACACTGATGACGACAAGGTTGCCCTCAACGTTGGCTTCTATTACATGGCGAACTCTGGTGGGCGATTAATCGGCACGGTTCTGTCGGGTCTGGTGTTTCAGTTTTTTAACCTAGTAGGCTGTCTCTGGGTGTCTAGCTTCTTTGTATTAGCAGCAGCGCTGATCTCATTAAAGCTACCTGACCCGCAACCCCAAAAAGCGATCGCCTGGAAAGCCGGAGAGGGAGATTAGAATGAAGACCCAAGCGCCAAGACTTTCATTTCTCGATCGCTTTCTCACTCTGTGGATTTTTCTGGCAATGGCGATCGGGGTGGGGATAGGCTATTTCTTCCCTGGAGTTGAGGGAGTCATTGACCAGTTTCAGGTGGGTGCGACCAATATTCCGATCGCGATCGGGTTGATCCTGATGATGTATCCGCCGTTGGCTAAGGTGCGGTACGAGGAATTGGGCGATGTCTTTCGCAACGGCAAGGTTCTGGGTATTTCGCTGGTACAAAACTGGATCATTGGTCCGTTCCTGATGTTTTTTCTGGCGATTATCTTTCTGCGCGACTACCCAGAATATATGGTGGGGCTAATCCTGATTGGGTTGGCGCGATGCATTGCTATGGTGGTCGTCTGGAGCGACTTGGCACGGGGCAACACGGAATACACGGCTGGGCTAGTTGCCTTCAACAGCATTTTTCAGGTGATTTTCTACAGCCCTTATGCCTGGTTTTTTATTAGCGTCTTGCCGCCGCTGTTTGGGTTACAGGGCAGCGTGGTCAATATCAGCATTGCCGAGATCGCCAAAAGCGTGATGATTTATCTTGGCATTCCCTTTCTGGCTGGATTTCTGACGCGCTTTTTTCTGGTGAAAGCAAAGGGCAGGCAATGGTATCACGAGGAATTTGTGCCAAAAATCAGCCCGATTACCCTGGTTGCCCTACTGTTTACGATCGCCGTCATGTTTAGCCTCAAAGGCAATCTGCTGGTGCAAATTCCGCTAGATGTAGTTCGGATTGCCATCCCGCTGATCCTCTACTTCGTCCTCATGTTTTTTATCAGCTTCTATATGGCATGGCGGGTCAAGACGGATTACTCCAGAGCCGCTAGCGTGGCGTTTACGTCCGCAGGCAATAATTTTGAGCTGGCGATCGCGGTCGCCATTGCCGTATTTGGCATCAATTCGGGTGCTGCCTTCGCAGTTGTCGTCGGGCCTCTAGTAGAGGTGCCGATGTTGATTAGTCTAGTCAATGTTTCTCTCTGGTTTCAGAGGCGTTATTTTAAGGTCGCATCGCTGGATTAATTGTGTTATGGCATTACGTAATTGAGTTAGGACGAGTTATTTTTTGAGAGCCGCGCGGAGC
>NZ_JCACIN010000062.1:0-40867 GCF_059504425.1 Drouetiella sp. | reverse complement strand
TAAAAGCTGGATTTCAAAGGCGCTCTGCGCCTTTGAAATCCAGCTTTTAGAAAAAATTAGGAGGACTTTGCAATCTCTGATATTAGCTAATCTGCTGCTCAGCATATGCCGCATACACGCCCTTGACGTTGTACCAGTTGAGAAAAATGCGGGCAATTTCTAGTGCCAGCTGAGGCTTGCCTTGGTCAATTAGCCATTGCAGCAGGGGCGCTAGCGATCGCTCATTCAGCAGACCTCCCAGAGACAATACGCCCCACAGAATCCGGTGCAGCCAGGTCATCTGGATCATCAGGCGCACGTTCCAGGTCGGATGTTTTTGGTAAAACAGCACTCCCATCCGACCTCGCTGGATCTCTTGGTCAATCAGGCGATCGATCTGATTCAGAGCAAACGGCGGATGCCAATGATAGCCAACCGCTTCAGGGCATTTGATCAGCTTTAGCCCCAGCTTTTTCAGACGCACGCCCAGCTCCAGATCTTCCCAGCCGTAGAGCTGAAAGCCCGTGTCAAACAGCCCGGCTTGCTCTAGCCACTTACGGGCGATCGCCACATTGCCCGTGGCAAAATATGCCCGCGAGTAGTCGGTAATTTTGAATGGCTCTGAAGTGGGATCGTCAAAATTGCAGGTGTTAATGACGCTGCCGTAGGTAAAAAGGCGATCGCTTCCCCATTCTTTCTCGCCAGCAAGCAGCGCATTGGCGTGGGCTTGCAGAAAAACCTCTGTCACCACCAGATCGCTATCTATAAAAATAATCAGGTCGCCCTTGGCTTTTTCCACACCCAGGTTCCTAGCTGCTGCCGCGCCCTGATGATCTTGCCGGAAAAGCTGGAGATGGGGAAATGCAGGATTATCCTGAAGCCATGCTACCGTGCCGTCCGTAGAGCCATCATCGACTACTACAATTTCGTAGTCGATCGGACTTGCCAACTCCTGCTTTTCTAGTGCCTTTAGACACTTTTCCAGAATAGGCTGGCGATTGTAAGTAGGAATCACAATACTGAAAAACATATTGAAACGCTGGGAGAAATAAGTTTGCTCACCGCAATCCTAGCGCTGGGTGTGGGGATTTAATGCTGGGTGTGGGGATCTAGTCAGGAGGAATTAGCTGGCGATCGTTAATTCACCCACCATGCCCGCCTCAGTATGTCCGGGAATTGGACAGCGTAGCTGATAGGTTCCAGGCTTCATGGGAATAAACACCCATTCAGCGGTCGTTCCCGGCCTTAGCTCCAATTCGCTAATGGCTCCCTTAATTTCAACATTGCCTGCATCGACTTTCTGGCTCCAGATGACGCTGGCGAAATCCTTTGCCGTGAAGTAGTGCTTCATAGAGCTGGGATTACTCAAAATGAGCTTGTAGCGTTTGCCTGCCTCAAAAGTCATTTGGTTTGGCTCAAACACAAGCTGATCGTTTGCGTTGCTCAAATGCACCTGAACTTCGATCGGAAGCTGCTGACTAGGGGCAAGGGCAGCGATCGCCTCTCCTCCACCGACCATGAATCCCATTAGCATCACAAACACAAAACCGAGCCAAGCCCAACGCCACAACATAGTAGTTCTACATAAAACTTCTCACCTATCAGATTAGATCTAGATTAGACCTCTTGCAAACTAGGTTTAGTGGGGGCGCAGCCCCCGCTAAACCTGATCCCAAAACTTTAATCTGCAAGAGGTCTATTGGTGCAGAAATAGAGGTTGGTAAAAGAGATGGATATATTACAGCCTCAAGTTCTCTGCCCTAACCTCTAGACCTAATCTCTCCTAATGTTGCCGGATGGGGGCGATCGCTCGGTCGATCTGCCACCAGACAATAGGGCTTACGGTAGCTCAAAGGCATCTCTAGAGCGTGTTTCTCCAAAAAGGCAGAGTCATTCATCACGGCTGAAGTCTCGCCATCATAGACAATTTGCCCGTGGCTGAGGACAATGGTGCGGCTGCACAGCTCTAGCGCCAGATCTAAATCATGAGTAGCAATGAGTTGAGTCAGGGGCAGGTTAGCCAGCAGGCTAATCAACTGCCGTCGCGATCGCGGATCGAGCTGGGCTGAGGGTTCGTCCAAAACTAGCACCTGCGGCTGCATTGCCAAGACCCCGGCGATCGCCACCCGTTTTTTCTCACCGCCCGACAGATTTCCGGCAATGCGATCAGCATATAGCTCTGGCTCCAGCCCCACGGCATACATGGCGTGCCGCGCTCGGTGAGTTAAATCAGACTTGCTTAACCCCTGATTCATCAGCCCGAATGTAATGTCTTCCCAAACCGTTGGCATGAAAATCTGGTCATCTGGATTCTGGAAGACAATGCCGACAAAATTGCGCACATCCCTTAAGTTTTTTTGCACGACGGGCAATTCGCCAATGACGACCTCCCCAATCTGAGGCAGCAAAATTCCGTTGAGATGAAGCAAAAAGGTTGACTTTCCAGAGCCGTTTGCGCCGACGATCGCCACTTTTTCAGTTGCGGCAATAGAGAGGTGAATGTTTCTCAGCGCCTCATGCCCATCAGGGTAGGCATAGCTAAGCTGGCGAATGAAAATGGGGTTGTGATGCATCTATGGGGCAATCTGGCGATAAATCTTATAAAAAGTATACAACCTGACCCAAGAGCAGCAATATAACCCAAGTTACGATCGCCCAACGGTCTTGCAATCGCCCTTGAGGGCATTCGATGGTAGGAGGCAGCCCCGTGTAGCCGCGCGACAGCATAGCATGATGCACCCGTTCTCCTCGCTCATAGGTGCGAATAAACAGGGAGCCAATCATGTTACCTGTCACCAACCGTTTTCCTCTAGCGGTGCTTAGAAGGTTGCGGGAAGCCGCCGCCCGACGCATGGTGGCAAACTCTTCTATCAGTACGCCAATGTAACGATACATCGACGCAAGAATGGCAACCAGTAAGGAGGGCATCTTTAATTCTGCTAAGGCATGGAGCAATGCCGGAATTGAGGTAGTCAGCACCAGCAAATTCAGCATCAGCAAACAAAGCAGCGCTTTGGTCGTCACGCTGCCCAAAACTGCCAGCCCTACACTGGTGATCTGGAGCCAGCCCCACTGCCACAGCACTGTTCCGCCGCCGCGAAACAGAGTGCCCAACAGCACAACGCTGATAAAGCTCGACTCCACGGCAACCCGTTTCAGCAAAACTGACAGCGCGGCGCGACTGAGGATAATCAAACCCATCAACCCTACAGCATAGATTAGCCAGGTTCCCCAACGTTCATTGGGCGTGAGAGCCGTTGCAAAAACGAATAGAAGGGCGAAAAGTACTCGCGTTCGAGGAGCCAGCCCATGCCAGGGAGTATTGCCCTGACTGTTGACATCAAGCTGGAACGCCCCGATGTGTAGCAGCATGAATGACTTCGCCAATGAGTGGAGCAGGATTAGTGAGAATGGCGATCGGGAAAATCTGGGTCTACAGCCTTATTGGATGAACCCTTCACCAGCAACTTCCCGGCTCCCCAAGCCAGCCCAAATGCCGCCAATGTTCCAATTAAACCTGCGAGGGGTGTGGCTACCGCTTCAGGGACACCTCGCAATGCGTACTCTTCAAAGATTCCATAGAACGGCAGCTTTTTTGCCGGGGTGTCCGTCTGTGCCTGGTTATCAAATCCGAGATCTTGAGAGACTCGATCGAGTCCATCGGGGTCACTACTGGCAAAGGGTGAGAAAAACACGGCGATCGCCAGAGCTGCACCTAGCCCCACCAGCACAAAAGCGCCGTTTCGCGCTTGATTAGGATGATCAGTCATCAGCTTTACTCCTTGCTAGCGTACTGTTAATTTTCTACATACCAGATGCTTTTTCGCTGTGCCATTCAATCTCTGCACCACTCTATCTCTGCACCAAAGAGCGAGGCAAGGGCGATCGCTGCGGCGGGTCATACAGCAAATCTGGGCGAACCTTCCATACGTAGCTTGTCGCCATCAGCGTAATGATCGCTTCACCGATGCCAATCAAAATATGCCAACCCAGCATTGCTGTTAAAGCCACTGCAAGCGGAACGGTGCCGGAGAGGGCAAGCTGAATTGCAGTTGCGACAGAGGCGATCACTACACTTGTCCAGGAAGCGATCGTCACTCCAAAGCTCATGCCTCGCCAACTGTTAAACCCAAGCGATGAACGCAGGACTTTATACAAGTAGTAGCCGCCGAAGGTGCCAATGAGTCCCATGTTAAAAACATTGGCTCCCAGTACAGTCAGTCCTCCATCTTGAAACAAGGCTGCCTGGACGATAAATACCACTGTCATGACGAGTGTGCCAGCCCAAGGTCCCAACAACACACCAGCCAGGGTGCCGCCTAGCAAGTGACCTGATGTACCTCCTGGAATGGGGAAATTAATCATCTGAGCGGCAAAGATAAAGGCAGCGCAGACCCCCATCAAAGGAACAGTTTGATCTTGACGTTCGCCTTTGACTCTATCTAGCGCTGTCGCAATCAAGGCGATCGCGATCCCCCATGTCACCAAACTTACAGGCAAACTTAAAAAACCATCTGGAATATGCAGCGCTAGCTGTGGAAACAGCATCTCATGCAGCGAACCTCTAAAAATTGAACCTGCAAAATTACTCATATTGCTCCATATTGCTTCAGACGCCCTATTTTAGACAGGAGCATAGCTAGAGAGGGTATTTAAACTCACGCTCAGACACAATCTCAGGTATTCCCGTCGAATTCAATCCCCTTGGGGGGGATATTTGGACGACATTTTTAAGAAGGGGTGCGAAACATTTAGAGGGCATATCATAAAAATATTGTTTTGGAGTGGACTATCTGTGTTCTAGTGAGCTACCATAAGCGATTGTGAGTTTTAAAAGATCCCATGAAGGCGCAGGAAATAATCCGTTCGATTGAACAGGAATATCTAAAATCAGATCTGCCGATCATCCATGTGGGTGACACGATTAAGGTTGGGGTTCGGATTCAGGAAGGCGGTAAAGAGCGAGTTCAGCCCTATGAGGGGACTGTTATTGCTATGCGTAATGGTGGCATTAATGAAACCATTACCGTGCGACGCATCTTCCAGGGCGTTGGAGTAGAGCGGGTGTTCCTGCTGCACTCTCCTCGCGTTGCCAGCATTCAGGTGCTGCGCCGAGGAAAAGCCCGTCGAGCTAAGCTGTATTACCTCCGCGATCGCGTGGGCAAGGCAACTCGCTTGAAGCAACGATTCGATCGCCCTCTCTAAGGCATGGCTGCTTGCTAAACCTCAACTTTACCAATTTATTAGTTAGGTTGCGGGATAGATGTCTAGAAGAATGTTGAGAGTGTCATTCTCACTCTGACCTTCGCCTGTTAGACTAGGAAAGGCATTAGCCAGAATGTGCCAGTTTGTGCGTCCTTAGTTCAGTTGGTAGAACGCAGGTCTCCAAAACCTGATGTCGGGGGTTCGAGTCCTCCAGGGCGCGCTGGGTCACTCATTCAGGCTAGTTGCACTCTAGCTTAACTAACCTGTCCAACTCGCAGTTCTTTAACTTGATAGTTCGATAACTCGATAGTTCGATGGATTTTAGTTAGGTAAATCGATCAGGTAGCTTTTTGGCAAGGCGGCTAAAGACTGTGGCAAAGAAAGACGAAGCGGAAATAAAGGGGCAGAAGGACGCTAAAGCATCTAAGAATGCAAGTGAGTCCAAAGTTGGTGAGTCCAAGACTGGGCAAGCCAAGGCTGGACAACCTAAGCAGGCGGAAACTGCACCTAGCTCTAACAAAGTAGCCGCTTTTTTCCAAGGCACTAGGGAAGAGCTTGGAAAAGTTGTTTGGCCTGGCCGACAGCAGCTCATTAGTGAGTCTCTAGCCGTAATTTTGATGGTCACTCTTTCCGCAGGGATAATTTACTTTGTAGATAACTTCTTTAGTTGGGCTGCTACGCAGGTGTTTAGATGATCGCATCAGATGAATCGGAAAGCTACGTTGAATCGGATGGCTATGCCCCGACAGAGGACGGCAAGGAATCTGCAAAGCTGGGTGCACGTTGGTATGCGGTTCAGGTAGCTTCAGGCTGTGAGAACCGCGTCAAGATGAATCTGGAGCAGCGGACGGAGACTCTGGACGTTGCGACTCGCATTGTCCAGATTGAAATCCCTCAAACGCCGATCATCAAGCCAAGCAAGAGCGGCAAACAGAAGGAAAGCGCTGAGAAAGTGTTCCCTGGCTATGTGCTTGTGAAGATGGTGATGGACGACGAAACTTGGCAGGTTGTCAAGAATACGCCCAACGTCATCAACTTCGTGGGAGCTGAGCAAAAGCGGCGATACGGTAGAGGTCGGGGGCATGTAAAGCCTTTGCCTCTAGGTATGGCTGAAGTTGAGCGGATCTTTAAGCAGGCGCAGGAACAGAAGGCGATCGTCAAGATCGACATGGCAACAGGCGACAAGATTATGGTGCTTTCGGGTCCCTTCAAGGATTTTGAGGGTGAGGTGATCGAAGTCAGCCCAGAGCGCAGCAAGCTGAAAGCGCTACTTTCCATTTTTGGAAGAGACACGCCCGTCGAGTTGGAATTTAATCAGGTTCAGAAGCAGAGCTAGATCAATGGCAAAGAAGGTTGTAGCAGTTATTAAGTTGGCGATTAATGCAGGGAAGGCAAACCCTGCTCCCCCGATTGGTCCAGCGCTGGGTCAGCACGGGGTCAACATCATGATGTTTTGCAAGGAGTACAACGCCAGAACGTCCGATCAAGTCGGTCTGGTGATTCCTGTAGAGATCTCGGTTTTTGAAGACCGCAGCTTCACGTTTGTTCTTAAAACGCCGCCCGCCTCTGTTTTAATCTGTAAGGCGGCCGGGGTTGAACGGGGTTCGGGTGAACCCAACAAAAAGAAGGTAGGTTCGATTACCAAAGCTCAGCTTCAGGAAATTGCCCAAACAAAATTGCCTGACCTCAATGCAAATGACATTGATGCAGCAATGAGAATTGTGGAAGGCACTGCTCGAAACATGGGCATTACTGTTGCAGGATAGTCGAATGTTCGCATTCGCTTTTAAGTTCTAGATTCTTTATCAGGGGGAGAAGCTCAGCTTCGCCACTACCCCAGGAGTTTGAATATGGCAAAAGTATCGCGTCGATTGCAAGAGCTACAAAAGAAAGTTGAGCAGCGTGCCTATGAGCCGCTAGAAGCCCTGAGCTTGTTGAAAGAAACGGCAACGGCAAAGTTTGAGGAATCTGCTGAAGCGCATATTCGGCTGGGGATTGATCCTAAGTACACCGACCAGCAGCTTCGAACCACGGTGGCACTGCCTAAAGGGACGGGGCAGCTGATTCGAGTTGCCGTGATTGCGCGGGGCGAGAAGGTGAACGAAGCCTCTAGTGCTGGAGCAGATCTGTCCGGCTCGGAAGAGCTAATTGAAGAAATTCAGAAAGGCATGATGGAGTTTGATGTCTTGGTGGCAACGCCTGACATGATGCCCCAGGTAGCAAAGCTGGGTCGGTTGCTAGGTCCACGAGGCTTGATGCCCTCTCCCAAGGGCGGTACCGTAACTTTTGATGTGGCTCAAGCCATTTCAGAGTTTAAGGCAGGTAAGCTTGAGTTCCGAGCCGACAAAACGGGCATTGTGCATGTTATGTTTGGCAAGGCAACTTTTTCTGCGGAAGATTTGCTGGTTAATCTAAAAGCCCTACAGGACACGATCGATCGCAATCGTCCTTCTGGAGCTAAGGGTCGCTACTGGCGATCGATGTACATTGCCGCAACGATGGGTCCTTCGATCGAAATTGACATCAGCACTTTGCGGGATGTCAAATTAGACGCTGCTTCAGCTTAGAGGAGATTTGCTGATCTAAAAACTTTCCCAAACTAAATAGCCAAGCCGGAGACAGCAGGAGCCTTGTGCTTAATACCCTGCCGAGGTTTGATTCTGTTAGCGGCGGCTTGCGTTATGCGAGCTAGCCAGACAGTTGAGAACTGTGAAACTCCGGCTTTAAAGCTCGGAGTTTTTTAATGGGCAGTTTTTTGTAGGCAATAGGCGCGGTTCCAGATTTGACAACTTTCCCAGTTTTTTAAGGAGGTGAGAATGTATGGGTAGAACGCTAGAGGACAAGAAAGAAATTGTCGCAGAACTCAAGGAAAGCTTGAGTAAGGCTCAGCTAGCAGTCGTGATTGACTATAAAGGTTTAACCGTTACTGAAATCACCGATCTGCGAAATCGCTTGCGTCCAAAGGGTGGAGACTGCAAAGTCACCAAAAACACCTTGATGAAGCTGGCGATTCAAGAAGATGCCAACTGGCAGCCTATGGCTGAGATTTGCAAAGAATCTTCTGCGTTTCTGTTGATTCAAGAAGATCTGGGCGGTGCGCTCAAGGCTTATCAAGAGTTCCAGAAGGCTTCTAAAAAGTCTGTGATTCGTGGCGGCGCGATGGAAGGTCGCTTGCTGACCGAAGCGGATGTTAAGGCGATCGCCGATCTGCCTTCCAAAGAGCAACTCATGGCGCAAATTGCGGGTGCCATCAATGGTGTTGCCACTAAATTGGCGCTTGGTGTTAAAGAAGTACCAAGCTCTTTGGCGCGCGCTCTGCAAGCCTACGTCGATAAAGACAACGATAAAGACGGCGATGCCGCTGCTTAACGAGGGCTTTGCATTAGGTTTTCAACTGTTCACATGTTTAGGGTTTTCAACCTTAAATTCAAATCTATCTATTTTAGGAGTTCACTATGTCTGCAAAAACAGATTCAATTCTCGAAGAGCTAAAGACACTATCTTTGCTGGAAGCTTCTGAGCTGGTCAAGCAAATTGAAGAAGCCTTTGGCGTTAGTGCTGCTGCTCCGGCAGGTGGCATGATGATGATGGCTGCTGCTGCTGCTCCAGCCGAAGAAGTTGAAGAGAAGACTGAATTTGACGTTGTCTTGGAAGAAGTGCCTGCTGATAAGAAGATTTCAGTTCTTAAGGCAGTGCGTGAATTGACGGGTCTGGGTCTGAAAGAAGCCAAGGATTTGGTGGAATCTACCCCTAAAGCCGTTAAAGAAGGCATTGCCAAGGGACCTGCCGAAGAAGCTCAAAAAGCGCTTGAAGCCGCAGGTGGTAAGGTCAGCATTAAGTAAGAGTCTTGAGATATCTTCAAGCTTAGTTTTGTGAGGGCGCGATATCGATCGCGCCCTCATTTTTTAGCGGTTTTTTTAGTCTCATAAATATCTTTATAGCTGTTTGCTTAGGACGGGGATATTTAGGGTGGGGCGCTTTGCGCCCCACCCTAAATATCCCCGTCCTAACTGCCTTGGCAGTTGTTATGAGGCAAGCAAACAAGAAGATTTTTAGGGCTACTGTAAAAACTCGATCGCCTCTTGGCACCAGTTTAGCCACTCCGTTTCATAGCGGATGCCTTGCCGTAGCGTTATGTAGTGAAATTGCTGTTTTCGGGAAAAAGTGTCGGAATTCTGAAAGTATTGCTGCTCGATCGCCTGATATACGGCAAGCTGCTGCAAGTGCTGCTGGCGATGTTGTTCTAGCTCTGCCAGGATTGTATCCTGTGGCACTAGATACCCGGCAAATAATTTGACCAACAAATCATCCTTCAAGGGACTGACCTCAGAAGGTTGAGCAATCCATTGGCTCAAGTATTGCTGACCTGCTTCTGTTACTGAATAAATTTTTTTGTCAGGGCGACTCTCCTGATGAATCGCCTGAGCCTGTAGCAAACCCTGCTCTTCCAGCTTAGTCAGCTCCCGATAAATCTGCTGAAAGCTGGCTCTCCAAAAGAAGCCGACTGAGCCTTCAAACTTTTTTCTCAAGTCATACCCACTGCAGGGCTGCTCGACTAAGACGGTCAAAATTGCATGTACTAAAGCCATAGATTTCCGCTTGACATATTCACTTTGTTGAATATAAACTATTTGTATATTTAATAAAGTGAATGATCGCTAAGTTGATTATTTGATTTGCTGACTGCTCTCATTCAATCATTAATTTTGCAGGAGAATCTTGATGATAAGCACAACTCCTTCCATTTCTCGCCTATCTTGGACGCGAAGAATCAATCCTCTAGTGGCGCTGAGGCTGAATGGTTCAGAGTTCAGCCAAGCCTACCGCTGCTTCTTTAACGATCCAGCAGCTGGAATCCACCATATTATTGCGGCTGGACGGGGCAGCCGTTGGGAAAATTGGGTTAATGCTCGATTGGCACGTCAGGCGATCGCTCTCCAAGAAACCAATCTCACCATCAACTTGGCTGATTTGCTGCAACTGCCTGAAAATACGCTGGGAGGTGCTTATGCTCGGCACATGATCCGTCAAGGTTTTGATCCGCAGGAGTTTGTTACTGACGACTTGCAGGAAACCTGGGTAAACCGCCGTGCCGCGATCGCCCATGATGTTCATCACCTGATCACGGGATTTGATGCTACTCCAGTGGGAGAGTATGGCTTGGCTGCATTTAGTCTGGTGCAGTATTGGAATTTATTAAACGTGTTTGTGTTGTCCTTTCTGCCGCTTTCGGTACTCTCTGACCTCAAGACAGCGCCCCGGCTGCTGGCTGCAACGCTCAAGGGCTTTTGGATGGGGCTGATTTGCCGTCCTATCTTTGCTTACCCCTTTGAAGCTAACTGGAGCAAGTCGCTAGTCGAGGTTCGTCAAGAGCTGAGAATCAATGTCTAATAGAGCGATGTCTATTTCACAATTTAATGTGTGGCAACCGCCAAGGCGGGGCGGAGATATTTTTGGTGGGGTGCTTAGCGCCCCACCAAAAATATCCTAAGCAAACTGGCGACAGCCATACCTCATCATCCGGAGTAGTTTATGACAACCGTTATTCCAGGACGCTTCACCGCTCAAGTTAATCATCCCTTTGTCGTGTTCTTAATTGGGATGCGAGTCAATCGGCTGACCGCCTTCTCCAAATGGATGCCTGTCGCTCAAGCCATGCAGCCCATGCTGAAGACGCTGCATCAGCATCCAGAAAAGGGATTTTTGGGGGGAGAAACTTTTTACCGCTTCTTTCCCCTCGCCACATTGATGGTGTCTTACTGGCGATCGTTTGAAGATCTAGAGCAGTTTGCCCGAAACCCCTCTGAGCCTCATCTACAATCCTGGCAAAAGTTCTCTCGCTTTGTCGGTAACGATGGCACAGTGGGAATCTGGCACGAAACCTATCTGGTGCAAACCGGGCAATTCGAGGCGGTGTATGGCAATATGCCAATTTTTGGTCTTGCCGCTGCCACTCAGCATGTGCCAGCTACCGGGAAACGCGAAACTGCGGCAGGGCGAATCGATCGCCAATAGTTCTCTTGCATGGGATTTTCAGATTGAACCGGGTGGGACAATGCCTCACCCAATCCAATTTGTAAGAAGTTTAATAGTCATAAGGGCTTGCGGGTTCAGGGATTGCCTTGAGGCTCGTTGCCTGAATCACAAGCTGGCGTTTGCCATTCAACGTTTCGGTTGCCATGGTTCCCTCTACCTGAAACCACTGATCGGGAGGATAGGAGGATCGATCGCCTCCTGGCAACTTCACGGGCAATCCTATCGGATAGGCATCTGCGGCGCAACAGGTGATGACGAATCGGGCGATCGCCAAATAATCCTTAGGCGTTTCGGGCGGATGAATTGCAAATCCGCTGAGGTTCACCTTTTGTCCCGCATAGGCATCTGGCTCTGGGTAAATGTTCAGCGTCCGAATCCATTCCACCAACGATCGCGTTTCGGGCAGACTTGCCGCCCGGAATGCCTGGGGTTGCGATCGAGTTAGGGCAAGCGTATCCGTTACGCCGCGATCGAGCGCCACCTGGCTAGAGAAAGGTTGAGGCGTAAATTGCAGCCCAAACAGCCCGACTGCCAGCAGCAAAGCGCTACCCCAGCCCGGTGGAAACAGAGAAAAATGGGGTGGGGCAATCGGAGTTTTGGCACGGTTTTTTGACTGAGTGACCTGCACAACAAACTGCACTAGCTTGACGATCGCCAGTCCCACCAGAAAAAAACCTGCTGAATAGGCAAGCCAAATATAGTCAGGATGCAGCAAGATTCTCATCTTGCCCGTCAGCCAGAATTTCAGTAGCAGAACTCCCCAAACCAGCAGAGCCGCAATGTCTAGAAGCGGCTGGAGTCGCATGGAATTTCGGGGACGACGTTGGGTTGCAGTAGCCATAAAGATCCGGTAAGGGAGCCTAACTGAAATAGATATTGATTAGCAACGTGAACAGAAAAGTGAGTAAAGCCGCCAAAGCAAAAAGATAGATGATCGGCTTAGGACGAAAAACAGAGGCCAGAAGCGCAATGTTCTTCAGGTCAAACATGGGGCCAAACACCAGAAACGCCAGCAAGGCACCGCTCGTGAAGCTACTGGCGAACGAGAGGGCAAAAAAGGCATCTACCGTCGAGCAGATGGACACCACGCAAGCCAAGATCATCATTGCCACAACGGATGTGACTGGACTTTGCCCCAGGCTCAAAATCATCTCGCGCGGGAAAGTCGTCTGAACGATCGCCGCAATGGCAGTCCCAATCACCAGTACGCCGCCCAATTCGCGTAGCTCTTGCACCACGTTGTCTAACATGAGCCGCAATTTTTCGGGTAGGGGTCGCGCCGAACTCATAGAGGCTGTTCCAGAGAAGGCATCAAGTCGCAAAGGCTGCCCGACTTCTCCCAAAATAAATGTGCCCGACTGGAGCAGAGTCGGTTTTCCAGCCCCAGAATTTTGAAATGAAACGCGATCGCCCTTCTCCCCTGGACGGACAGCCCTAGCCACGGCAGGTTGCAGCAATGGACGGATATCCTTTTGGGTGCTGAACACCCAGCCAATAATGGTGGTAATGAGCAGCGTTAGACCTACCCGCAGAAACACGATTTCTGGCTGATCTCGAAAAGCTGTCCAGGTTGCCCAAAAGACGATCGGATTCACCGTCGGAGCCGCCAGCAGAAAACCGATCGCCATAGCAGAAGGCGCACCCTGGACAATCAGCCGTCGAGCAACAGGCACATTACCGCACTCGCATACGGGAAACAAACAGCCGATTAGGCTACCCATCAGCGCCGCCAGCAGCGGGTTGCGCGGTACGGCAGCAATCAGCCGCCGCTCATCGACAAATAACAGCAAGGCACTGGAAAACAGTACGCCCAAAATTAAAAAAGGGAATGCTTCCACCAGCAAGCTGAAAAACAGTGTCAGGGTGTTGTTGAGCTGATTCACAAGGTTTTAGTTCGGCAAAAAAGTTTAGCCTGGAAAGCTATTTTAACGGATCAGGGCTTGCGTTACTCCAGTTGCAAACCCTAAATTGAATGCCGCTGAATGCTACAAATTACCCAGCGTACTGTTCAACCGCCAGCACTAAACTATCCGTCCAGTGTTGAGTTAGCTCAGCGCTAGCAGCTTCCACCATGACGCGGATTACAGGCTCAGTCCCCGATGCTCGCACCAAGATCCTGCCCTGTTCGCCCATGGCGGCTTCGGCTTGCGCAATCGCCTGCTGTAACAGATCGCTTTCTTGCCAGTTGAGACGGCGATCGCGGTCTTCCACCCGAATGTTGCGCAGAATTTGCGGATAGGTCTGGAAGCTGTGGCTCACCAGTTCAGCTAGAGAGGTGTCTGCCTGTTTTACTAATGCCGCAATGTGCAGCGCAGTCAGCAAGCCATCCCCTGATACGCCGTAGTGTGGACAGAGAATATGCCCCGACTGTTCGCCTCCCAGCTTAGCTCCACGCTTCACCATTTCGGCATGGACATGCTGATCGCCGACATCGGTACGAATCAGGCTGCCCCCCTGCTGCTGCCAAGCCCGCTCGAAGCCAAGGTTTGCCATAACGGTAGAAACAATCAGGCTATCGGGGAGCTGATTCGCTTGGCGTAGAGCCTGTCCCCAGAGATACAAAATATAGTCGCCATCCACAACCCGCCCCTGAGCGTCGATCGCCATCACCCGATCGGCATCACCATCAAACGCAAAGCCCAAGTCGGCTCTGTGATTGAGCACAGCCGCTCTGAGAGGCTCCAGATGCGTCGAGCCGCAGTTGACGTTAATGCGATCGCCGTCTGCTCGGTTATGTAAGCAAATTACCTCTGCGCCCATCTGGGTGAAAGCGATGGGAGCCACGTGAACTGCCGCTCCCCAAGCTAAATCTAGGACAATCTTGACGCCCTCAAGACTAACAGGCAACAGAGGACGCTGTACGGCCTCTAGATAATGGCTAACTAGCTCAGGGCGGTGGTGGTTGTGACCCCATTGCAGCGTGGGGGCAAAATCAGCTTCTCCCCTCAGAGCGGACTCAATGCGACTCTGTAGAGCTGTGGATAGCTTGGTGCCATTTGCGCCAAAAAACTTGATGCCGTTATCCTCTGGAGGATTGTGGCTGGCAGAGATCATCACGCCGCCGATCGCCTCTGTCGTATGAGCCAGGTAAGCAACAGTCGGGGTCGGACACAACCCAATGTTCCAGACTTCTAGTCCAGCGGCAGTCAACCCCGCAGCCAGCGCCATTGCCAGCATATCGCTAGAGTTTCGTGAGTCTTGCCCAATGACAACGATGCCCCTACCCAGATTAGGATAAGTCGTGGCGTTCTGACCCGACTGAAGAATCTGTCCTGCCCAAAAGCCAACTTGCATCGCAAGAGGAGCAGTCAATAGATCTCCAACCTTACCTCGAATGCCATCTGTACCAAACAGGCGGGTCTGAGGCAACTTCACAGTGCCCCAGTCATGATGTCCTAAATGTTCTAAAGGCACCGAGGGCTTGCTTGAAGAGGCAGAATTTAAAGGTGCAGAAGATAACCCCATACTGAACTTAATACTCCATCACATCACACGCTCGGAGCATATCATAGACCCTAGAAAAAGGATGAGTTCTCTGGTGCAGATTTTTGAGCAATCTTACGCCAGATGTTTCAGATTAGCTCCTATGTAAATACACAGAAGCCGCATGACTTATTTTACTGATGACACGGAGAGATTGCGTTCGTATAGAGGGATCTTTACAGAGTCTTTAGGGCAATTTGCGCAGCTGAATCTGCTAGAGCGAAACAATCAAATAACCTTCGTGAAACTTGGCTCCTGTCACTTGTCTACCCCTCAGCTCTGGAGGTAGGAAAATGTTGCGTCGCTGATCGCCAGCCTCTACCGTCACCTCAGGTCCGTACTGAGTTAACTTCACCTGCTTTTTGTCAAATCCCGGTAAGAAGAGATAAACCTTGCGTTCTGCAACGTCAATCCGGATAGGTTGAGGGGCTTGAGATGCTTGGCTGAAGTCCGGTAGAGACTGCATTAGCGGCTGCCAGTCTTCAGCAATTTTTCCTGGAACCAAGCTAATTTTGAGCGGTTCAAATTCAGTCCCGATCGCCCCACTCGGCTCTCCTGCCACTGAGTTAACTGCCACTGAGTTAACCAACACCCCTCCTACGGTTAGACCGACCTGTTGGGCACTGCCCCAAAGATATTTGGCGGTGGCGATCGCCTCTGGCTTGGCACTCGTCACTAGGTAGGCTGCCACTCGGCTGGGATTGGCGATAGCAGCTCTACCCTGATCGAGCAAGTTTGTTGCTTGGTTAGCTGCGGGTTGGTTAAACACGTCACCTCCTGTCCAGCTCACGTTGAGCACAGAAGCAGCGATCGGTTGCAGGAAGGGGGAAAGAGTTTTTCCCAAATCTGATTCAGCAAACACCTGGCGGAACCGACGCATATACCAGCTAAAAATCTCTGGTGCCCCTAGCATCCGTAGCGTGGACTGATTGCCGTCGCCGTCATAGATGATGACATCATATTGGCTGCTGGCATCGTACTCACGGATGGCGTTGAGCGCTAGAGAATGATCCATACCCGGTAAAAGACCCAACTCTTGCCCGTAGACCGCCTTGAAAAAAGGAGTTCGGAGATACTGCGCTTCCTGCTTTTTAAGTTCTTCCCAAACTTTCTCCAGCAACGCAGCTGTCTGTAGCTGCATTACCTGCAAGTTGGGTGCCAGGGCTTGCGGCTCCAAACGTGGCTCTAAACCTTGCGAAATACCAACCTGTAGACTCCAGGCAGGGCTTGAGTCTTGTCCCAGCAAGAGAACTCGCTTGCCTTGAGCTGCCAACTGTCTAGCAGCCGCGATCGCCATCGTAGTGCGACCAATGCCGCCCTTGCCCAAAAACGTTAACACTAGCGCCATGCTCTAATTTCCTACCCCGGTCAACCTAGCAATCATAGCCTGAGATATTTTTGCGGCCCTAGCCCATTGGTTCGATCTCGTCTTCAAAAAACCAGGTGGTGAAATTATCGTCAAACTTGACTACTACGCCAACGCCCTGACCGTCGGTGACTTTGTAGCCTTGCACCCGACCAATTTTTCCCAGATGGGCAACGACTTCCTTGCTGGAGCGATCGCGCAAACGCTGAACCCGTACTCTTTGACCTATTTCCATCACCACTCCAGGATCGACTAATCATGAATTAGTTTATCAGTGTATTGCGGCTGTGTTGCAATCGATTAAGCTATTCTGAAAGCTTAAATTCAGGAAATTTGACGGTGTCAGGCGGGCAATTAGCGGCGGAGTTTTAAGAACCTATGTTAGCCAAGCGAATTCTGCCCTGTTTAGATGTCAAAGCAGGACGGGTGGTAAAGGGCGTTAATTTTGTCAATCTGCGGGATGCGGGAGATCCGGTGGAGCTAGCGCAGATCTATAACGAGGCGGGCGCGGATGAGCTGGTGTTTCTGGACATTACTGCCACCCACGAAGATCGAGATGTGATCTATGACGTGGTTTACCGCACGGCAGAGCAAGTGTTTATTCCGCTAACCGTCGGTGGCGGAATCAATACGCTGGAAACCATCAAAAGGCTCCTGCGGGCTGGAGCAGATAAAATTAGCATCAACTCTGCTGCTGTGCGCGAGCCAGACTTTATTAACCGTGCGAGCGATCGCTTCGGCAACCAGTGCATTGTGGTGGCGATCGATGCCCGTCGTCGTCCTGATCCGACAAATCCGGGCTGGGATGTCTATGTGCGGGGCGGACGCGAAAATACGGGGCTAGACGCGATCGCTTGGGCAAAAGAGGTGGCTCAGCGCGGTGCAGGAGAGCTATTAGTGACCAGCATGGATGCAGATGGCACCTACGCGGGCTATGACTTGGAACTCACTCGGACGATCGCTGAACAGGTGCAAATTCCGGTGATTGCGTCAGGCGGCGCGGGCAACTGTCAGCATATTCATGCGGCGCTAACGGAGGGCAGAGCCGAAGCAGCGCTGTTGGCTTCTCTGCTGCACTTTGGTGAACTCACGGTTGCCGAAATTAAGCAATATTTGGCAGAGCGATCGGTGAGGGTGCGATCGCTGAGTTGAAGGGGCGATCGCCCTTGGCACAGTCAGAATCGCTATTCTCTGAATGGGTATGGTCAGAATTGCACTCGTTGGGATATTGGGTGTTCAAACAGAAGCCGCTGCTATTGCCAGCAGATTGCTAGCAGACAGCACACCGTTGGTATTGCTGAATAGAAAAGCGAATCTCTGAAATTGATTTTGAGAATTGCAGTACAGATTAGCGGTTAGGATAATCTGATTTCGTAAGGCGATCGATGACTTTCGCTTAAGCAAAATCTGATTTCCCTTCAGCATCAATTGATTTTGAGTTCTGATCGTTTAGATCTGGGAACAGCAAACAGCATTACTCTTAAGCGATCGCTTTTGAAGAGATCTTTGCCTTTAGAGATACGATCGCCTTTGACCTTTTGCGCCTCTCTTCGGGCGCGATCTTACCCATTGCACAACTAAATGTGACCTGTGAGAGCGGCAACAATTTCTTTGGCTAAGGCGGTGCCGAGCTGAGAGCTGAATTGCCGCTCGAATGGGCATTGTAGGGCGGTCGCGTTGGCGAGAAAGTCGATCGCTTCTTCAAATTCGCGGATTGAGTAGTTTTCGCCCTGAACTACGGCATTCATTAGCCGCAGTAGTAAGGTGATTTGCTCATCTAAGAGGATGATCATGGGGTTTTGCTCCAAATTGTGTTGTTAGAGAAGTTTCTAAAACAATAGAGCCTCCTTGAGTAGAAGGCAATAAAATAAGTAGTTTTTTCACTACTATGACTTATGAATTTAAGTTTCCTGCCACTTCTAGAATTCGATACCACTTGTCGAGAATCGCTAGAAAAGGGGGAATGTAGAAGGGAGATTTCTCAAAGCTTTTGCCCCAACCTTTATCAATGGTGACATCCTTAAGATCGGGAAAATAGAGTTTAATTTCCCAGATACAGGCTTGCCTGTAAGTCAAAGGTCTATCAACGCCCTGTACCCAGGTAGCAGTCTTTTGTCCGTAAGGGATGCCGTACTTTTTGGGTATCCATTCTTTGAAGAAGTCATCAGGATTCAAAGCCTCTTCCTCTGCAAGCTTGCTTGTTAGGATCAATTCAAGCAAATGACGCGCTAATAGCCGGACTTGCAGAGTAGTTTGTGTTGACATACAGAAGTAGTTCTATAGCTACTATTAGCATACCAAAATGTTGAAAGGCTACAGGAATGCAAAAGCTGATGGAAATGCGAGGCTTGAGGGTAAGCCTTAGAAGAAGTAAACTTTGGGTAAAGGTAAATCTCTTTCCTAATCAGGCTTGAATCCAATGGCAGATACATCTGAGCTATCCATCCTGATTGATATTAGTCAGGTTGACCTGGATCTTGAGCCGGAAGAGTTGGAGGCTTTGACCAGCAGCCTCAAGGATGAGATCTCGGAGATTGTAGAGGATGCTGAATTGGTGCGGGAGTCTGAGATTCCGGAGGGAGGTAAGCCCGCGCTGGCAGGATTTGTGCTGGGGTTCTTGAAAGCCATCGTCAACGTCAAGAATATTCAGGCGCTCATGGGCGTTTTGCAGGAGCGGTTTAGCGGCAAGCCGATCGAGCTGACGGTGGAAAAGAATGGCAGCAAGTATAGCCTCAAAGTCGGCAGACCTGAAGATTTGGATAAGACGATCGCCGCCATTCAGAAACTGGCTGAGATAGAGTAAGCCTGAAATAAATCTATGGCAAAAGTAGCGCTCTTGGTCGGGGTTAGTGATTACCAAATAGCAGGGAGCGATCAAGGCTTTACCAATCTACCCAGCGCCAAGCTGGATGTGGAAGGGATGAGGAGAATTCTGGAAAACCCTGAGCTAGGGGCTTTTGACTATGTGAAAGACAGGATTAATCCTACGCGTCAGGAAATGAGTGAAGCGATCGAAGAATTCTTGATGGGGGACGATCGCCAAAAAGATGATCTGGTTTTGCTGTACTTTTCGGGTCATGGCGCAAAGGATAAGAATCGCAAGCTACATTTTGCCGCCAAGGGCACCCGGAAAAATGCTAAAGACGATCTGTTTACTTCAACGGCTCTCTCAGCTCAGACTGTGCGCGATTGGTTAGCCGAGTGCAAAGCCACGAAAAAGATCATGATTTTGGATTGCTGCTTTAGTGGGGCGATCGATCCCAATGCCAAAGGAGATAATTCGTTAGAGGTGCTGGAAACGTCGCTATCCGCCGTCAAAGGCAGCATTATTCTGACTTCCTCTAGTGCCACCGAGATTTCCTATGGCGACCCAACTCAGATGTCTTTTTACACGCGCTACTTTGTTCAAGGCGTTGAGAGCGGAGAAGCCGATCGAGATTTCAATGGATACCTTTCGATTAAAGAATTGCATAGCTATGTGAGGGCAAAACTTCTAGCCGAAAGAAAAGAGATGACTCCTTAGAACATCTTTATTAAAGAAGATGGATTCTTTGATGCGCCTCTGATTAAAGTGCCGATCGCCGATCCAGCCCAGGCGTATCGCAAGAAGGTGAGATCTTATATAGATCGGGGGTTTGCCAAGACTGGAGAATTCGATCGCTACATCAAAGCAGCACTAGAACAAGATCGAATTCAGATTAATCAGTTAAGCAAAAGCGAACTTTCGACGAATGTTGCTGAAACAACGGTAAACAGCCTTTTACAGCCTATTAGACAACGCCTAGAGAATCTCAAAAGCTACAGACAGGCATTTCGTGAACACCTAGAAGAAGAAACTTTAGAGGAGAGCCGCGACAGTTTGAAGGTCTGGCGAGAAATTGTCTTAAAGTTGACTGATGCAGATGTGGAGGATATTGAACGAGAGGGGCAACAGCAGTCAGGAACCAGAAAGACAAGGGAGAACAAACTTCATAGAGAAAACTTGGGTAATGATGTCTCTCTAGATTTGGTTGCTATCCCTGCTGGCTCTTTCCAAATGGGTTCAACTGAATATGGTGATGAACAGCCTGTGCATCAAGTGACGATCGCTCCCTTCTTCTTGGGTAAATATCCAGTCACTCAAGCACAGTGGGAAGCTGTTGCGGCTTTCCCAAAAGTCAATCTTGATCTAAATCCTGAGCCTTCTTATTTTGAGGGAAACGATCGCCCGGTTGAAACTGTCTCTTGGTGGGATGTGATGGAGTTTTGCGATCGCCTCACTCGTAAGACCAAGCACACCTACCGTCTGCCCAGCGAAGCCGAATGGGAATATGCTTGCCGTGCCGGAACTACGACTCCGTTTCACTTTGGTGAGACGATCGCCACTGATTTAGCAAACTACGACGGCAACTTTACCTATGGCTCAGGTGTCAAAGGTGAGTATCGGAAACAAACAACACCAGTGGGTAGTTTTAATGTGGCAAATGTCTTCGGGCTTTATGATATGCACGGCAATGTTCGGGAATGGTGCGCCGATCATTGGCATAAAAATTATGAAGGAGCGCCGATCGATGGAAGTGCTTGGCTAACGGATAATAAAGATGCTAAAAGGCTGATGCGCGGCGGTTCGTGGGGCGACAATCCTGTGGTCTGTCGGTCTGCTTTTCGCTACTACTACGATCCTGGCGTTCGGGACCTCGATCTCGGTTTTCGGGTGGTTTGCGTTCTAGCGTGAGGACTTCTTTGCCCTTTACCCTTTTCCTCTTTTGCCCTCTACACTATTTCCTTTACTCTCTTTCGCGCGTTAGCGCGATCAAATTTTTTTCAGAATGAGCATGGATTTATCACTGCAAAGGATGCGAAGAAGCAAGATTAGGCATTGCTGAATCGAAGTGTAGGAGGATATCTGAAAAGTATAAATCGTTACCCGAACCGCCCCCTAAATCCCCCAATTCTGGGGGACTTTGAAACAGAATCGGAGCGAACGTCCCCCAGAATTGGGGGTTGGGGGGCGATTGAGTTCGGAAGTCCCCCAGAATTGGGGGGTTGGGGGGCGAATGCAGAACATTTGATACGTTTCCAGCATCCTCTGGGACAAGCAGGAGAAGTTTTATGGTATAACCTGAGTGTTCAGATGCTTGTTTGTACAGGCAGGCTGAACTGGGGCAGATCCCGTAGCTGATGCGCGGCGGTTCGTGGAACAACAATCCTGTGAACTGTCGGTCTGCTTTTCGCAACTACAACGATCCTGGCAATCGGAACAACAATCTCGGTTTTCGGGTGGTTTGCGTTCTAGCGTGAGTACTCCTACCTTGTTAGAACTGGTCGAAGGGATTCGATTGGGCGTACACTCAGGAGTCCAGTCTGTTCCTGTGATGGGGGCAACCCTTTCCGAAAATAAAACAGAACCGGATGGTTTGGTAGGTTCGCCGAAGACCCGTCCGGTTCATCCCCTTTAACAAGACTTCCGAGGTTTTCAAAACCTCGGAAGTCTTGAGGTAAGCTAGGTCAGCAACCCTAGAAAAAGTTGTCCTATGTCCTTGCAAGAACTCATAGAGCAAGCTTCCAGGTTATCTCCGGTCGATCGCCTCACCCTGGTCAGCGCCATTATTCGATCGCTGCAAACCTCAGCATCCGATCAGGATTGGCAATACTTGGTTGCCCGTCCTCACGCATGGCGGCGACAACTTTACATCAAAGGTCGCACTCTGCTGGCATCTGTTGTGTGGCAAGACATGATGACAAATCATATGTCTCTAGAGCAAGCCGCAGAAAATTGGGACTTGCCGATCTCTGCCATTGAAGAGGTGATTCACTACTGTGAAAGTCACCAAGAACTCCTGAAGTTAGAAGCAGATGAAGAACGCCACCGTTTAGAAAACCAGGGAGTTTCCCTTGAGCTTGTACGCAGATAGGAGACGCTTTAGTTAGCAGTAATGAATAGAAGAGCGACTCTCTGAAATTGATTTTGAGAACTGCAATATTAATTTGCTGTCACGATTGCTTAATTCCGTAAGGCGATCGCCCTCTTCCCCCTAAGCAAAATCTGATTTCCCTTCAGCACAAATTGAGTTTGAGTTAGGCTTTGTTAATTTTGAGTTCTGATCTTTTAGATTAGAGAACCCGCAGGGCGATCGCGCCGATCGGATAAGCTTGAGGAAACGCTTGCCCTAGGCATCCAATTACCCATTCGATCGATTTATGGTGGAGCAAAAATACATTGACTACTGGCGCGATCGTCAGGCTCAGCAAGCGGTTGAATCTGAAGCGCTGGCAAAACAGGCGTGGGCAGATCTTCAGCAAATTGCTCAATTGCTCAGGTTTGAGTTTGGTGCAACCCAGATCATTGTCTTTGGTTCTTTGGTGCAAGGCGATCGGTTTGATGCTGAATCAGATATTGATCTGGCGGTTAAAGGCATTTCACCCGAAGATTTCTTTGCGGCAATGGCAGCAGCCAACCGGATAAGCCATCAATGGGTTGATCTTAAGCCTATAGAATCTCTAGATTCGCACTTTTTGCAAAAAGTCCTTAAAACCGGGAAAAGCATCGATGCGGAAGATTAGCTCGGTAGAAGTTAGGGCTTTGACTGCGGATCTGTTGGCAGAATTGACAAAAATGCAGCAGCTTAAAGCGCAAATTCAGCGAGTCCAGACTGAGTTAGCCAACTATCCCGATCGAGCTGGCTTGTTGTATGAGAATTTTGCAGTTTAGACGATCAACAAAGCGATTTTCTAAACTAAATTGTGAGAACCCCAACAGAGATTAGCGATCGCGATCGCTTGATTTCGTGAGGCGATCGCTTGGTTTCGCTCAAGCAAAATCTAATTATCCTTCAGCATGAATTGATTTTGAGTTCTGATCTTTTGAGTTAAGGAAAGGCAAATTTAGATCAGCTGTAAGAAAGTTTAGAGAGCTTCTAGCTGTGAGGGTTGACATCTGTTGATCCCCCTTAGCCCCCCTTGAAAAACGGGGGAACCCGATTTCAAAGCCCCCCTTAAAAAGGAGAATTTAGGGGGATCTTAGAGACTTCCCCGCTCCCCAAAAAGCTCCATTTTATATCCCTACTCCTACCCCAAAACGCTCAGAACAAATACTGAATCGATCGCCCCTTTTCTCAAAATTGGTTTCAATCTCATGGAGATCACGGTTACTGCCCAGAGGACGGTTTAATTACCTTAAAGCAAACCAATTATACTCTCAGGAAACCGATCGATGTCTCGCAAAAAGAAGTACAATTCTGTCACCCTCGAAAAAGCTCAGACCCGTTTAGCGGCACTGAAGTCTATTAACACTGCACTCGATCTAGGTAACGGGCTAACGGTGAAGGCTTACAGCCAGATGATTGAAGATGCCCGTCAGAAATTAGAGAATTACAACACCGCACTATCTGTTGTCGATCAGTCCTACACGGCTGCGATCGATGCCGAAAAGATGATTGGCGAATGGACAGAGCGAATGCTGATCGCGGTTGCCTATCAGTATGGCAAAAACAGCGATGAATATCAGATGGCAGGGGGCACACGCCGCAGCGATCGCAAACGCCCCAAACGCCGAGAAGCGCAGACTACCGCAGATCCAGTTTCATCGGTAGCTTAGTGATTACCTTAGACAAGCGATCGCCTTCTCCTGAACTCAGGATGGGAACAGGGAACACAGGATAGGATAGAGCTACAGCAATCTTGGCTTTTACCCTCCTGCAACCATGAAACCTTCTACCCCTATCCCGCTTACCGAATCTGATCATTGGCAAGCCCCTTGGCAAAATCTGGCTCAAAGTCGCTTTTGGTTTCTGATGCTCACCGTGATGGGTAGCGCCAGCAGCGTTACCTACGCTCACCCGCCTCTCGTTGCCTTTGCCGCGATCGCGGGAGCCACCCTCAGACCCAAACTCGCCCTACTGTCAGCCATGACGGTCTGGCTGGCGAGTCAGCTCTATGGCTATGTTTTGCGCGACTATCCCTACACCTCAGAATCTCTGATTTGGGGATTGGTGATGGGCTTCGGGACGCTGTTTGTGGCGCTGATTGCGACCCTGCGCCCTAGCTTCAGCCGCCAAGGTCTTTCAGGACATATAGCCTGGGTGGCGATCGCCCTTGGCACTGGCTTTCTGCTGTTTGAAGGCTTAGTCATGTTTTGCGGCTTCCTGCTCACCGGAACCCATGTTTTCACCCTCACCACCCTGGGTCTACTGCTGTTCAAAGAGACCGTTTGGACGATCGCGCTGGCAACCCTGCATGGATTTCTGATCTGGCGCAAGACTGGAGCTTTGGCGATCAGCCGATAGGCAAACTCGCGAGAGACTCTACAAAATGGTGCATATTGTAATCGCTGGAGCAGGAGGCACAGGGCTAACGCTGGCTTACTTACTGGCACGGCACGGCATTGAAGTCACGCTGATTGAGGCAGCAACTAGATTCGATCGCGTCTTTCGCGGTGAAGGATTGATGCCGGGAGGTATTCAGGCGCTAGAGCAAATGGGCTTGCTAGAGCTGCTGCAAACGCTGCCCACGCAGCAGATTCACACCTGGAAGTTTGTCGTCAACGATCGCCCCTTCCTCCAGGCAAATGAGCCAGAGGATTTGGGAGTTTATCGCCCCACCCTCATTTCCCAGCCGTTGTTTCTGGAAGCTTTGCTAAAACGGGCGCAGGCTTTCCCCTGCTTTCACTTCATTCAGGGCACTGTCCAAGGTTTGAGCCATGAGGGCGATCGCTCCGATGCGCGAGTCTCTGGCGTGGTGGTGCGGCAGGCAGGACAAGAGGTTGCCATCCCTGCCGATTTGGTAATTGGTGCAGATGGTCGCAAATCCGCAGTGCGGCGATTGGCAAACTTGCCCCTGGAAAAGCTGGACTATGATGCAGATGTGCTCTGGCTACGCATGGCGGCTCCTTTACCGGAAAGCGATCGCCATACCTTCTATGGATTCATTCGGGATGCTGAGAGCTTTGGGGCATACACCGCCTGGGATAATAGCCTCAAAATGGCGTATGTTTTATCTCACGAACAGCCGCCGCGCGAACGGGTTTCTAAAGAATCAGCCCTTCCCCAAGAGCAGCGACAAGACTGGAAGGCGATCGACTGGGCAGATCGGATTGCCAAAATTGCGCCTCCTGCTTTCGCTCACCACATTCGCGCTAATGCCGATACGTTAGATCCGCCTGTCTTACTCAACGTCATGCTGGCACAATGTCCGCAGTGGCACCAACCCGGCGTTTTGCTGTTGGGCGATGCGGCACATCCCATGGCACCGATTCGCGCTCAGGGCATTAATGTGGCTTTGCGGGACGTGATTGTAGCGGTGAATCATTTGCTGCCCGTTTTGCAAACTGCAACTGAAGTGAGTTTAGAAGCGATCGACGCTATCCTACCGAACATTCAATCAGAACGTCAGCCGGAAATCCTTCGCTGTCAAGAGCTGCAACGCCAAGAACAAGCTCATGCGACTCAGATTTGTCGATCGCCCCTCCTGCGACAGACGTTGATGCTGACGTCTCCTCTGATCCGACCCTTCAGCGGCAAAGTCTGGATGGCACGTCAGCAGCAGTTACGATTTGGTATACAGCCCGTCCTGTTGAACTCCCCTCTGTTGAACTGAATTAATTAAAATCATTAAGAGCTTCCTGCTGCTATCTATTTTCAATAAACCAGTGATAGGTTTTAGGGGTAGGATTAAAATCTTTCTCAATAAGTATGCCGATCGAGTCGAATAAATTCATTAAGCCTCTCAATCGACGGCAGTTGCTCAAGCTGGGTTTAGCGGGGGTGGGCGTGGCTGGCGCAACGTTAGCGGTGCAACAGCTTAGGCAAGCCTCTGGAAATGCTGCCGTGCAAATTCCGCCTATTCCAGAGGGCACGCCTACCTATGGCAACGGCATCAATCCGATGAAGGTCTGCCGAGAATTTGATTACGGCACTTTAAAACAAGAAAATGGGCGCACCATCCGAGAATTTCAAATCACGGCTCAAAACACCATATTGCAGCTTAATCAAGCTATCTCCTACGTTACGTGGAACTACAACGGACGAGTGCCAGGGCCGACGCTGAGAGCCAGAGAAGGCGATCGCATTCGGGTGGTTTTCCTCAACAAAGGCGGACATGCCCACACGATGCATTTTCACGGCATTCATCCCTCTGAAGTTGACGGTATCAAACCTGTGCGCAACGACACGGCATTCATTTACGAGTTCGATGCGGTTCCTTATGGTCTGCATCTTTACCACTGCCACATTGCCCCAGTGACTCGTCACATCAGCAAAGGGCTACATGGCATGTTCATCATTGATCCCAAGGAAGGTAGACCTCCGGCTGACGAAATCGTGCTGGTGATGCAGGGCTATGACGTAAATGAAAAGAACGAAAACGAGCTGTATGCCTTCAACGGACTGCCTGATTACTATATGCAGCATCCTATTCCCATCTATCAAAATCAGCTCGTTCGCCTGTATGTGCTGAATCTGATAGAGTTCGACCCGGTTGCCACCTTCCATTTGCACGCCAACTTCTTCAAACTATTTCCCACAGGCATGACCCTTGCTCCCACAATGGAGACTGACGTTGTAACCATGGGCACCGCTGAGCGGCACATTCTGGAATTTGCCTACCCGTTTCCTGGAAAGTATATGTTTCACCCGCATCAAGATGCGATCGCTGAAGCAGGCTGTATGGGAGTTTTCGACGTCATTCCACGTTCTAATGCTTAGCTGAATATTGGATGTAGATTTTCTTTCGGTTGAGTTTCCTTACCAGACTGATGAAAATATTTTGATTAAGTAGTTGACAGTAATTCCTATGTGGAGTGAAGATTAAGCCTTAAGCAACTATGACGGCTCGTCACACTCCTCCGCAAGGGTCTATACCTTGTGAGCTTTTGTGAGGAGCCATTAGCCAGGATTTTAAATATGTTTACCCTTCGCTCAATCCTTAGACCTTTGCTGATGGCAGTCGCCATGACTTGCCTGGTGATTGGTCTAAACAACTGCACCCAAGCGCCTTCATCTTCTAATGCACCCTCTGCCAGCCCTGCGGCAACTAGCGCTATGACAAGCGCTACAGGCGATCGCAAAATCAATATCAATACTTCTATCCTGTCAGAACTAGATAAGCTGGAAGCACAGCTGGGCATTCCGGCGTTATCGAATCAGATTCAGGCGAGTCGTCCCTACGGCAGCATTGACGACTTGGTTAGCAAAGGCGTACTTAAACAAGATCAGTTTGATCAGATTAAAGATCAAGTCACGGTAGAAGACATCGTGCTGACTGGGGAAGCCAAAGATGTTGATTATTTGACTAAGCTGGGATTAATGAAAGGACATATGCTGATTGCAGATCAGCTCTTGAAGCTGAACTTACCCGATCAGGCAGAGCCGCACTTGGGACACCCTGTAGAAGAAATCTATGTGGACATTCAGGAGCAGCTCCCAGAACGTAAAGTCCCAGAGTTTAGCGCTTCTTTGACAGCCGTCCAGGATTTGGTCAAGTCCAAGCCTAACGATCCAAAAGTTGCAACGGAATTCAGTTCGGCAATGAGCGGAATCGATAAAGCGATCGCCGTTCTCCCTGCCACCCAGATGCAATCGCCTGAGTTTGTGCTGCAAGCCATGACCGAGATGCTGGATACCGCTGCGGCAGAGTACATAGCATCCATTAGCGGGGGCAAAATCACTGCCGCGATCGAGTACCAAGATTCTATGGGCTTTGTGAACTATGTGAAGGACACGATGTTCAAGAGCATTGAAGCCAAGCTAACTCAGCAAGATGCCCCGCTTGCCAAAGACCTGCGATCGAAGCTCGATAACTTAGCCAAAGCTTGGACTCAGCCAGTGCCACCCACAGCACCAGTTGTCTCTGCTGACGAGGTTGCCAATCAGGTCAAAGCCATTGAACAAGCAGTTGCTTCGTTGAAGAAGACGGCAGCTTGATCCCCCAACCCGCTTGAAAAGGGGGCTTCAGAATTCAAAGTCCCCCTTTTTTCTAGCGCAGCGGCGCGATAGCGCGGGGATTTAGGGGGATCGACCCAAGTATTTTCAGTCAAAGCTTTGATTGTTGATCGACTGAACTTTTCTGAAACACGCCTTCCATTTACCCAAAGCAAAAAATTAATGGACTTTAGCTCTGTTTTACCCACCTTTGTGATCACATTACGCGAAGGAGTCGAGGCGGCTCTGGTGGTCGGCATTGTGCTTGCCTGTCTGCGAAAAGCCAATCGATCGCAACTCAATGGCTGGGTTTATCTAGGCGTGCTCGGCGGAATTGCAGCAAGTGTTTTAGTCGGAGTGCTGTTTAGCTGGATTCTTCAGTCGTTGGGCGCTTTGAGTCCGGCGGCTGAATTTTTGATGGAAGGCATTTTTAGCGTTGTGGCGATCGCTCTCCTCAGCTGGATGCTGATTTGGATGACGCAACAGTCGCGATCGATGAAGGGCTTGGTTGAAGGAGAACTATCAGCAGCCTTGAAGCGCGATACCGGGGCAGGCTGGGGCGTGTTTAGCCTAATCTTTTTCGCAGTCCTGCGAGAAGGCTTTGAAACAGTTGTCTTTGTAGCGGCCAAGTTTCAGCAAGGGCTTTTTCCCGCAATGGGGGCGCTAGCTGGCTTGCTGGTTTCAGCATCGGTGGGGGTACTGCTGTTTAAGTGGGGTATAAAGCTTAATCTGCGACAGTTTTTTAAAGTCATGGGTATCCTGCTACTGCTGATTGTTGCTGGATTAGTGGTGACAGCATTAGGGCACTTTGATAACGTGATGCAAACTTTGGCAGGTCAAAACCGTGCCTCGGAATCGCTGTGTTTCTATTACGAGCATTTCACCAGAGTTCACTCTTGCGTCCTAGGGCCTATCGTCTGGGATTTATCCAAAGTTCTACCAGAAGATAAGTTTCCAGGATTGCTGCTGAGTGCGCTGTTCGGCTACACCCATCAGCTTTATCAGGTGCAGGCGATCGCCTACCTTCTCTTTCTAATTACGATCGGCTCAGTCTATCTTCAGAGCCTTTCAGGGAAAATGTTCTTTGGTAAACCCAGCCGTAAGCTGAGCATTCGCAAACAGCGTCTAGATTAATATCTTTATGTAGCTGTCGCCAGTTTGCTTAGGACATTTAGGGTGAGGCGCGAAGCCCCACCCTAAATGTCCCTATTCTAATCACCGTGGCGGTTGCTATACGCTCAATACTGATTAAAAACTTGGGTATTTCCCTGTTGGTCGAATGAAATGACGCTGAAGGCATCATGGATCTCGCCAGATTCCATTCCCGGTGTACCGATCGGCATACCGGGTACTGCAATACCTTTAATCTGGGGATGTTCTACCAATAGACGTTTAATATCCTCAGCTGGGACATGACCTTCAATCACATAGTCATCAATGACCGCCGTGTGGCATGAGGTTAAGTCGTTAGGTACGCCCTGCTGCTGTTTCAGGGTTTCCATGTCAGCAGTCATGACGATCGTAGGACTGAATCCTTGAGTCGTCAGATAGTCAATCCAGCCCCCGCAGCAGCTACAGTCTGGGTCACGATATACCGTGATGTCCAGACTCTCTGCCGCTTCTGCATTTGCTGCAACTGATGAGAGGGCGATCGCAATTGCCATCAACCCGATCGCCAGAATGTGAATATATCGATCGACGCGAGAATTGAATACCTTAAATTTCATGCTGCCTCGTTCGTAACCGTCATCTATTTAAGTCGCTCAGCTAAATGATCGCCAACCCGTAAAGCATTCGCCATAATGGTCAAAGCAGGACTAACTGCCGCATTAGCAGGGAAAAAGCTGCCATCTACGACATAGAGATTGTCCACATCATGGGTACGGCAATTTAGATCTAGCACAGAAGTTGTCGGATCTTCGCCAAAACGACAGGTGCCACACTGGTTTGCCACGACCTGAATGGGAGTATCGCTACGGGGATAAATGCCGCGACGCAGGACAGAATGTTCTGCGGCTTGATCGACTGCCTTCAGCACTTCAGTCCAGCGGTAAATGAGGCGATCATGTGCCTCCTCATTGTTGGATACATAGTCCAAATGCAGCTTGGCTCCAGTCACGCGCACTCGGTTGTTAGCATGGGGCAAATCCTCAGACTGAAGCCACCAGCCGATCGAATGGGTTGCCAACTGCCGCAGACCAAATCCGGGAATTAGGCGAGATAGGAGAGAGATCAGCGGCGGTGCTTCAGCCGGAATCATCTCCTGAAGCACGTTTCCAGTATTTTGAATGTGCCCCATTGGATAGGGAAATTCTGGCTCTCCCCAATAAAAGTCGTTGACAGCAATAGTTTTTTGAAACACAGCAGAATTCGGCGTGGGGCTAAGCTGCACCATGGCCGTAATGGTATGCTTCATGAAGTTGCGCCCCACCTGGTCAGAGCTATTAGCGAGTCCGGCAGGATGCTGATCGTTAACCGATCGCAGCAATAATGCCGCCGAGTTAACCGCCCCACAGGATAGCACCACGATATGACCAAAAAACAGGTAGGACTGTCCGCCAATCTCTGCTTCAACCGCCTTAACCTCGCGTCCTGACGGGCTAGTGTGCAGACACAAAACCTTGGCTTCTGTCTTCAGAGTGACATTGGGATGCTTGAGCGCTGGGGCGATCGCATCCACTTCAGCATCCGCTTTAGCGTGGAGCTTGCAGGGAAAGCCGTCGCAGGTGTTACACCGAATGCAGGTGCTATCTTTTCCTTCAGTGAGCTTCAGACCCAGAGGCAAATGCGACGGGTGTAACCCTCTGCCAGAAATGGCATCACAGACTTCCTGCATCCGCGCCTCATGGCTGACCGCAGGATAGGGAAATTCTTCACTACGAGGCGGATCAGTCGGATCATCACCCTGTTTACCGTGAACGTCGTAGAGCTTCTCAGCTTCGGTATAGTAAGGTTCAAAATCTTTGTACTTTAGAGGCCACTCTGGAGAGATTCCTTCCTGATGTTTTACTTCCTCAAAGTCTCTCTCCCGCATTCTCAACAGAGCCGCACCGTATACTTTTGTATTACCCCCTACCCAGTAGTTAGTCTGGGGACGAAACGGTTCTCCAGAAATGTCGTACCACTGCTCATGGGTGTGGTAACGCTCTTTCTTAAATACTTCAGTAGCATTCCAGTTTTCATCCTCCTGCGGCAGAAAGCCGCCCCGCTCCAGAATCAAAATCCTCTTTCCGGTAGGAGCTAGCTTATGCGCCAGGGTACCGCCTCCGGCTCCTGTGCCGACAATAATCAGATCATATTGCTGGTCATCAATAATCATTGGTGTTCTCCTTGCGATCGCGCCTCGTTACAGGTGAATGCTGTAGTCCAGCTTGTAGTCCAACTTACTGCCAGATATAGATTAGAAGAAACAAAACAATCCAGATCACGTCCACAAAGTGCCAGAAGAGAGACGTTGCATTGATACCAAAGTGACCGCCCTCGTAATTTCCGGGGATAAAGGAACGAGCTAGCATAATTCCCTGCAACAGAACGCCCGTCAGCACATGCAGACCATGAAAACCCGTCAGCAAATAGAACAGACCGCCGTAGGTGCCTGTGGTCACGCCAAAGGAAAGACCGCGCCATTCCGTCGCCTGACCCCAGAGGAAATAGCTGCCCATTGCCGCAGTCGCCAGCAGCAGAATCCGAAAGCCCCAAAGATTTTGGCGATCGAGCGCTTTCTCAGCAAAGTAAATTACGAAACTGCTGGAGACTAGGACAATTGTGTTAATCGCAGGTTCTCTAACCTCTAGCCCAGAAACTCCTGGGGGAAGCCAGTCTGTGGCAGTTAGCTTCAGCGCAATGTAGCCTGCAAAAAAGCTGAGAAAGATAATGCTTTCTGACAGCAGGAATACGATGAAGCCAAACATGCTATTGCCTTCTTCATCATGCACATGTTCGGTGGCACTGTGCTGTAGCTCAGATGAGATAGAACTTTCCATGGCAAATTCTCTGAAGATTTTCTAGAGGGTCAAGACCTGTGTAGAACGAGTATCGGCTGGCGCTGCAAAAACTATGCTTCTTGAGTCATAGCAGCGGCATTGGATACCAGAGGCTCAGATTTGCCGTAGCCATAAGGCTCTGCAATCACGACTGGAATCTCTTCAAAGTTTTCGACAGGCGGCGGTGAAGACACCAGCCATTCCAGACCGATCGCTCTCCAAGGATTCGCGGGCGCTTTCTTACCCTGCACCCAGGAACTCACCATGTTCAAAATAAAGGGCAGTGTAGACATCCCCAGCAGAAACCCGCCTAGACTTGCCAAGACATTCCAGAAGGCATATTCCGGGTCGTAGGAAGATACGCGGCGCGGCATCCCCATCAATCCAGCGGGGTGCATTGGGAAGAAATTGAGGTTAGTGCCAATGAAGGCTAACCAGAAATGAAGTTTGCCCAAACCCTCGTAATACATGCGTCCCGTAATTTTGGGGAACCAATGATAGAGAGCAGCAAACATCCCCATTGTGATGGTGCCGTAAACAATGTAGTGGAAATGACCCACCACAAAATAAGTATTGTTGACGTGAATATCAAAGGGAACAGAACCCAGCATGACTCCGGTAATCCCCGCAAACAGGAACATCAGGATTGCCCCCAATGCAAATAGCATTGGCGTATCCATCCGCAGTTTCCCTCGCCAGATTGTCGCCGTCCAGGCAAAGATCTTCACGCCTGTCGGCACAGCTACACACATCGTCGTCGCCATGAAGAACATCCGCATCCAGCCGGGAGTACCGCTAGCGAACATATGGTGAACCCAGACCAGGAGACTCACCACCGAAATGGTAATGGAAGAAATGGCGACTACCCTATAACCAAAAAGTGGTTTACGGGCGTATACGGGCAGAATCTCGGAGAAGACCCCGAAGATTGGTAGCACCATTACATAGACGGCAGGATGGGAATAGAACCAGAAAAAGTGCTGATAGAGCAGCGGATTACCGCCTTTCTCAGGATTGAAGAAGCTGGTTCCTAGAGTTAGGTCAAGCAACAGCATCACGGCTCCTGCCGTCAGAGCAGGCAGACCCACGAGCTGAATTAACTGGGCGCTCAGCACTGTCCAGACAAAAATCGGCATCCGAAAAAACGTCATGCCGGGAGCACGCATCTTAAAGATCGTCGTCACAAAGTTGACGGCACCCATGATGGAAGCTACTCCAGAGATCGCTACTGCCAGCAGCCACATCACCTGACCGTTGATCAAATCGCCCGACGGATTCTGTAAACTCACTGGAGGATAAGCCCACCAGCCCGACTGGGAGGCACCGCTGGGTAGGAAAAAGCTTGACATTAGCAAAATGCCAAACACGGGCACCATCCAAAAGGCGACAGCATTCAGCCGAGGAAACGCCATATCGCGCGCCCCAATCATCAGCGGCACCAGGAAATTTGCCAAACCCAGCAGGGAGGGAAAGATCCACAGAAAGATCATAATCGTGCCGTGCATGGTGAACATGCTGTTGTAGAGAGAGCGATCGACCAGATCAGATTCTGGTGTGATCAGCTCTGCCCGCATCACCATAGACAGTAGTCCGCCAATCAAAAAGAAAACAAAGGAGGTAACAAGATATTGAACGCCAATTACCTTATGGTCAGTACTAAAGCTAAAATATTTTCGCCACGCAGGGGGGAGCGGGTTCTTGCCCAGAACGGGAATACTTTCGATCGGGATATTAGTCATCAATAGCTACCTTACTGACTGAACTTACTGACTATAGGTTTTTAGAGATGTGGCACCCGGCTGATTCACTAGGGGCGCAGGAGCAGGTACGATCGTTGGCCATCCCGGCTTAATTGCTTTGTCAGAAAAACGACTGTACTCAGAAGCCGCCTGATTGTAAGCTGCTGAAGGTTCACGATTTGCGGCTTGAGCCAGCCACTGCTTGTAGTCATCTGGCGATTCCACCAGCACGTCGGCCTGCATGACGGCAAAGTAGGTGCCACTAAACTGAGAGTCTTCTAATCGGTATTTACCGATGCGAATCGGCGTAAATTCAAAATCGATCGTCCGGTTAGGAATAATGTCCTGCTTCAGCCGAAATGCGGGAATATAGAATCCATGCAGCACGTCTTCTGTCTGGAGTGCTAAACGCACTCGGCGATCGACTGGTAAATGTAGCTCGGTACTCGTGACGTTCTGTTCAGGGTAGCGAAACTCCCAAACCCACTGGCGAGAATGCACCTCAATTTCCTCAGGCGGCAAGACAACCGCGCTTTCGGGCGCGCCCTTAGTGACATTTTCTTGAGTGTCAAGATTTTTCTCAGGCGCAGCGTATGCCGACTCCATTTCCATCGGATTGTGCAAATGCACGATTTCCATGGGTTCTCGAATCGCCATCTGACTGTAGACGTGATAGCTATAGCCAGCAATCCAAATCACCAGGAAAACCGGAATTATCGTCCAAACCACCTCTAACGTCACATTACCTTCGATCGGCGGGCCATCGCTAAAGTCATACTTTCCTGCCCGGTAGAAGATAATTGAGTAGATAATGGTGCCGCCCACGCCCAAAAAGATGAACGTGCCCAATATCACCAGAAAGCTAAATAGATCATCAATCAGCTTCGATTCGGCGGAAGCCTGGGGTGGCATCCAAGAGTAGGCTTGCTGACCCATCCACAGGCTAATGAGCGTAATGGGAATGGCGATCGCAGCCAGCGTTAAAACAGTCCGAAGTTTCATAACATTTTGTCCTGATGGCTACTTCAAAAAAGCATTAGGATTTTCGCCATATTGCAGCAAACCCACAGCCGTATTGTGGACTCCAAATTCGCCAGCCAGGTGCGCACCCAGCGTTCCATGCACAAACATCAGAAACAGGATTGCCATGCCGCTTGCCAAATAGCTCCATTGCACTTGTCTCGCCACGTCGTTGCGCCAGACAAACCGCTGAAAGCCTCGCCAAATGGTCATACCCACAATCAGAAACAGCAGCAGAACGCCACCGACTCCATGCCAGAGCATGGTTTCCATTGCCTGTAACCCCCAGGCACTTTTGATATCTGTAAGGGGGGATGCCAGCATGATTTCATAGAAGCCTGCCGCCACCGTAAAAAACGTAATGACCGCCGAAGCCAGCACGTTGTACCAACCCACATCAAAAAAGTTGGAACGAACGACCGTAAGCGACAGAAACTTCAGGATCTGCTTCTCTAGCGGAAACAGCGCCCCAGCAATATCAAAGGCAATGCCGATAATGAACAAGCCAAGCGTCAGATGAACCAAGTTAGGGTGAATCGGAATAGCGTAGGGCAGACCGTTAGCGCCCAGTTGCGATCCTAGCTGATCGATTAGTTCAGAGTTCATTGCAAAACGCCCTCTCTAATGGCTTCAACGACGGGCACAGTATGCAGTCCGTAGACCCAAACCAGTTCATCGCCTAGATAAACCTGGTAGCAAACCAAAAGGGTCAGCAGTAGTCCTGCACCCAAGAAAGGCAGCGGTACCTTCAGCGGGTCTTTGGCTCGGAGAATATAGCGCCATGCCGTGATCGCGGTAATCACCGCCGACAGCGTCCAGCCGAGTAAAGTATGTAAGTTCAGCACCGACTCAACGGCATCGTAGGGTTCTGACAATCCCGCTTCAACCTGACCAAACAGAACGGCAATAAAAATAGAAATTGTGGCAAAGAATAGATTCCACCAAGCCACCTCATGGAGGCGAGCATTTTTGGTGAAGTAGCCGATCGCATCACAGACAAAAGCAAACAGCACCATCGCAATCACAAAGTGAACGACGATCGGGTGAATTGTATCCGGGTAAGGCAGATTGTGATCGTTGAGGGAGGGAAGATAGTCAAGCATCAGATTCTCCTTGCCATACCTTCTGAATGCGTTATGTTCAATAGGATTCAAAGTTACACTGCGAAGTGTAACATTTCTCGACGGAGTAGGATTTATTCCTTAAGCCGACCTACGGATTTGCCACGTCAGCGTGAATGATGGGCTACAGAATTTGTAATGCTCTGGTGCAAATTCCTCAGCGAATTCTCCAGCGCGATCGCTCCTGGCTTTACACACTTAAAACCTCTCACACTCAAAACCTCTCACACTCAAAACCCTTTATTGTTGCAGAAGGTTGACCCCAAACTTGAATCAGTTGATTCAAAACGATCGCCCCAATGCCTTTACAATAAGTGGGATTTAAATCAGTGAGTTGGGTCTGACCTATGCCGCGCCGCGATGATCTTCACAAAATTTTGCTGATTGGCTCTGGCCCGATTGTGATTGGGCAAGCCTGTGAGTTTGACTATTCAGGCACCCAAGCCTGCAAAGCCCTACGAGATGAAGGCTATGAGGTGGTGTTGGTCAACTCCAACCCTGCGACGATTATGACCGATCCCGAAACCGCCGATCGCACCTACATTGAGCCACTAACCCCAGAAATTGTTGCCAAGATTATTGAGAGAGAGCGCCCCGACGCTCTGCTGCCCACCATGGGCGGACAGACGGCGCTGAACTTGGCGGTGTCTCTGGCGAAAAACGGCACCTTAGAAAAATATGAGGTGGAGCTGATTGGGGCAAAGCTTCCGGCGATCGAGATGGCGGAAGACCGCAAGCTATTTAAAGAAGCCATGGCGCGAATCGGTGTGGGCGTTTGTCCATCGGGTCTTGCCGAAACTATGGATGAAGCCATGGCAGTGGGGATTGAGATTGGCTCTTATCCGCTGATCATCCGTCCAGCGTTTACCATGGGCGGCACGGGCGGCGGCATTGCCTACAACCAGGAAGAATTTGAGGAAATTTCCCAGTCGGGTCTAGATGCCAGTCCGGTGTCGCAAATCCTGATCGAGAAGTCTCTGCTGGGCTGGAAGGAATACGAGCTAGAGGTGATGCGCGATCTCGCCGATAACGTCGTGATTATTTGCTCGATCGAAAACCTCGACCCTATGGGCATTCACACGGGCGACTCGATCACCGTCGCCCCGGCGCAAACCCTGACGGATAAAGAATATCAGCGGCTGCGGGATGCCTCGATCAAAATCATTCGCGAGATCGGCGTAGAAACAGGCGGCTCTAACATTCAGTTTGCCGTCAATCCCGAAACGGGCGAAGTGGTGGTGATCGAGATGAATCCGCGGGTGTCTCGCAGCTCGGCGCTTGCCTCTAAAGCGACTGGCTTCCCGATCGCCAAAATTGCGGCAAAGCTGGCGGTCGGCTACACCCTGGACGAGATTCCTAACGACATTACTAAGAAGACTCCGGCAAGCTTTGAGCCGACGATCGATTATGTGGTGACAAAGATTCCTCGGTTTGCCTTTGAGAAATTCCCTGGCTCTACGCCAACCTTGACCACCCAAATGAAGTCGGTGGGCGAAGCGATGGCGATCGGTCGTACCTTCCAGGAGTCCTTTCAAAAGGCATTACGCTCCCTAGAAACAGGTCGAGCGGGTTGGGGCTGCGATCGCGTCGAAAAGCTGCCCAGCCTGGAACAAATTCGCTCAGGACTGCGCATCCCCAACCCGGAACGGATCTTTACTGTGCGGCAGGCGATGCTGCTGGGCATGACGGTGGAAGAAATCTATGAGCTGACGGCGATCGATCTGTGGTTTTTGGACAAGCTGCGGGATTTGCTGGAAACCGAGAAATATCTGAAGAAAACGCCGCTGAATAAGCTGACGCGGGAGGTGCTGTATGGCATGAAGCAGCAAGGATTTAGCGATCGCCAGATTGCCTACGCCACCAAAACCCACGAAGACGAGGTGCGCACCTATCGTAAGAGCCTAGGCATCACTCCGGTCTACAAAACCGTGGACACCTGCGCGGCAGAATTTGAGGCGCTCACCCCCTACTATTACTCCACCTACGAATCGGAGGTCATGTCTCTGAGCGAAGCAGGAGATGAAAGCGCCGCCGTGGAAACGGAAGTGCTGCCCTCCGATCGCCGTAAGGTGATGATTTTGGGCGGGGGGCCTAACCGAATTGGGCAGGGCATTGAGTTTGACTACTGCTGCTGTCACGCCTCTTTTGCCTTACAGGATGACGGCTTTGAGACGATCATGGTTAACTCCAATCCTGAAACGGTGTCTACGGACTACGACACGAGCGATCGCCTCTACTTTGAGCCGCTGACCAAAGAGGATGTCCTGAATATCCTGGAGGCAGAGCAGCCAGAGGGCGTGATCATCCAATTTGGCGGTCAGACTCCGCTGAAGCTGGCGATTCCTCTTCAAAGATATCTTGACACCCACCCTGAAATTATCACCAAAATCTGGGGCACTTCGCCCGACTCGATCGACGTTGCCGAAGACCGGGAGCGGTTTGAGAAAATCCTGCGCCAGCTCGACATTCGCCAACCCGCCAACGGTCTTGCCCGCAGCTTCGAGGAATCTCGACAGGTGGCACAACGGATCAACTACCCCGTGGTCGTGCGACCCAGCTACGTTTTGGGCGGACGCGGCATGGAAATTGTCTACTCCGACACTGACTTGGAGCGCTACATGACCTACGCCGTGCTGGTGGAACCCGATCACCCGATTCTGATTGATCAGTTTTTGGAAAACGCGATCGAGGTAGATGTAGATGCGATCGCTGACCAGAGCGGCAATGTCGTCATCGGCGGCATCATGGAGCATATCGAACAGGCGGGTATCCACTCCGGCGACTCGGCTTGCTCGATTCCCACCGTTACCCTGTCGGAGAACGTTCTGGAAACTATCCGCACCTGGACGATCGAGTTGGCGAAAGCCCTGAACGTGATTGGGTTAATGAATATTCAGTTTGCCGTACAGGGAGAGCAGGTCTACATTCTGGAGGCAAATCCCCGCGCCTCGCGTACCGTTCCCTTTGTCTCGAAGGCGATCGGCGTGCCGCTGGCAAAAATGGCAGTGCGCGTCATGTCGGGCAAGTCGCTAGAGTCTTTGAGCTACACCCACGAAGTGATTCCTACCCACATCTCAGTGAAAGAGGCGGTTCTGCCCTTCGCCAAATTCCCCGGTACGGACATCATTCTCGGTCCCGAAATGCGATCGACGGGCGAGGTCATGGGCATCGACAACGACTTCGGCAAGGCGTTTGCTAAAGCAGAGCTAGGAGCATCGCAGGTATTGCCACAGTCGGGCACCGTGTTTGTCTCGATGAACGATCGCGATAAAGCCTCTGCTATTCCAGTCGTCAAAGATCTGATTAGCCTAGGTTTCAGCGTGGTTGCCACTGCCGGAACTCGTAAGGCGCTGCAAGAGCAGGGGCTAGAGGTGGATCTGGTGCTAAAGCTGCACGAAGGCAGACCCAACATTCTTGACTCGATCAAGAACAAGCAGATTCAGCTCATCATCAACACGCCGATCGGGGCCACCGCCCAAATTGATGATCGCTCCATCCGCCAAACGGCGCTCTTGCAAAAGATCCCGATTGTGACGACGATCGCCGGAGCCAACGCAACAGCCGCAGCTATTCGATCGCTGCAATCACAGCCGCTGGAGGTGAAGTCGTTGCAAGAGTATCTCGGTCTTTAGGCAGCGGGCTATGTAACGGATGAAGCATAGGTTACTCGCTACGATGGCATTGCAGCCTCGGCAATGCCATCGCATAGCTGAGAGAAAGGGGCGATCGTGCCTGAATTCAAATAGCATAGAGTCAGATAACCACGAGGTTGCCCTATGACTCCGCAATTTGAAGCCGCGATCGCTGCCGTCCAAATGCTTTCGTCCACAGAGCGCCAACAGCTATTGCAACTTCTTACCCAAATCCCAAGGACTACGGAACCTGAAACTACTCCTCAATCATTCTTTGAGGTTGCTCAAGCTGCAATTGGAGCCGGGGAAGGTCCGGGAGATCTTTCAACAAATTCAGACTATATGCAGAGTTACGGTCAGTAATGCTCGACCAAGTGATTGCTGACACGGGTGTTTTAGTCGCTTTGATTGACCGACGCGATCGCCATCACGCTTGGGTAACACAGCAGTTGACTCAAATTGCACCCCCTTTGCTGACCTGTGAAGCTGTGGTTTCAGAAACCTGGTTTCTGTTGCAACGGGTGAAGAATGGTTGGGAAGCGCTGCTTCAGCTTCTGGAGCGGCGGCAAGTGGTGATTCAGTTTGATCTGGATGCGGAGTTGGCGACAGTAGTAGCGCTGCTAACTTGCTATCAATCAGTGCCCGTCTCTTTGGCAGATGCAGAATTAGTGCGGATGGCTGAGCTTTACTCCAATAGTTTCGTTTTCACTCTGGATAGTGATTTTCAGATTTATCGCAAAAACCGTAATCACCCAATTCCACTGCTCAGCCCTCAGTAAGTAGCTCATGGACGGGAGGAGCGATCGCTGAAATTGCACGAGGACAGACCCAACATTCCCGACTCCATCAAGAACAAGCAGATCCAGTTGATTATCAACACGCCGATCTGGGCAACGGCTCAAATCGACGATCGCTCGATTCGCCAAACGGCGCTCTTGCAAAAAATCCCGATTGTGACGACGATCGCCGGAGCCAATGCCACGGCTGCCGCGATTCGATCGCTGCAATCACAGCCGCTAGAGGTGAAGTCGTTGCAAGAGTACCTTGGTCTCTAAGCGACAGATACAGCAGATACTTCACTCCCTGCATTGCCATTGCGATCGGTTGCAATGGCATTGTAAAACGCTGCAATGCCAATGTCAGCCACTGTATAGCGCTACGCACATACGTTAGGACACTCTTTAAAGGCAGCATCAACGCAATCTCGAAAGGTATCAAACTCATCCCATCGCTGTCGCATCCAATTCTTTAGCACGCTCCACCAGTGTTCAATCTTGTTCAAATCTGGAGAATAAGGCGGCAGATACCAAATCTCACATCCGGCTTGAGCGACAATCTCCTCAATGCTCTGAGAATTGTGAAATGTCAATTACATAGGCGTGTGAATTTAAAGGCACTTTCTTCTCTTA
>NZ_JCACIN010000061.1:0-41988 GCF_059504425.1 Drouetiella sp. | reverse complement strand
AACGCTTCTCTACCTCTACAATAATGTCCTAACTCGTTCTCGTAGCGCTATAAATGAAAAACATTCTAGCTGCGGCAAGAGCTAGCATAGGGCAAAGAAGGCAGAAGTAAGAAGGGAGAAGAAATCATATGTTGGCAATTTGGCAAAGATTTCTTGGGAAGCAAGAAGGATAGCGGCTTTGTCAGGAAAATTGCTGCCTTAACTGTCGAATAGCCTGACTGCTGCTTTGTTCGTAGGCGATTCGTCGATATTGTCCAAGAATGAGATGGATTTCAAGAGATGGAAAATATTGACTCGTCGGGGAGATGTTGTAGCCATAGACGTTAAGTTGGTGGATGCTCAGCTCATCGTTCTTAAACATCCAAACTTCTGGCACTTGATAGGGTAGGTAATCATCAATATTGCTGTAGCTGGTCACATCAATTCCCAATACCAAATCGGGCGGTGGATCAATCTGCCAATCAATCCGCTTTTTCCCGCGTACTCGGCTTAGGTTTTGAATGTAAAAGCAGTAATCGGGTTCAATGCCGCTGGACTCAGGTAGAGTCATCGTAATGGGTGTAAACGAGTCATAGTCAAGAGCTTGGGAATCTAGTAAAACTTTGATTAAGTCAGATACCTCCAGCGAAGCTGGTGGCTTGATGAGTGTGACCGCCTCAAAGGCGGGTGTCCTCGCTGAGGATATCTTGCTATCGGCTAGAACTGCCCTCCTTTATCGGCAATCTCCTGCTCTCGAATATAGCGACGCACCGCTTCTAGCTCAAACCCAACCGTCGAAACGGCATAGCCTCTCGCCCAAAAGTTCTCACCGTTGAAATTGCGCTGCTTGCCACTAAATTGTCGCGCAATGGCAATCGCACTCTTGCCCTTGAGGAAACCCACAACTGATGCCACCGCATACTTTGGAGGAATCTCAATGCACATATGCCATTGGCATTTTTGATTGCTCCATCACATCTCGAATGCTCCAATAGCTCAACGGTTTGCTCTCACTGCGGTGGGAGTGGGATAAGAACAAGGGGCGATCGCTCTCAATCCCTTACTCCCTACCTCCTGCTACTCAAGGTTAATGCCCAGCTGTTGACGAAGTGAGGATGAGAGCGATCAAACTTAGAGATTGAGCGATAAATGCCAGTATTACCGCTACAATCCATATCCTCAATAAATGGGCAATATTATCCGCTTATTCTGGTGCCTCTTCCCCAATGGACTGATAGAAAGCCCGTTCAGCCGCTGCGCTGAGCGATCGCTTGGCATATCGTTTGAAACTTGCTTCTGATTTATGGCGAGTTAAGGTGCGGGCATGAAGACTTTCAACGCCTCGTAGAAGCAGGCCTGTGGCAAAAGTGTGACGTAATTGGTGAGGATGAACATTGACCAAAGTCAGGATTTGTTTAAGTTCTGACTCACTGAACTGTCCCCATCTGTCCTGGGAAGCAGTTTCTATTGCTCCCGGCCCAATTCTCTGCTGCCGCTCTAAAGCAGATTGAGCCTGCGCTGCGGCAATCTTGCCCAAAGATTTAACTGCATAATACAGCCCTTGGTAGCCCAACCGCTGACCCCCTCTATTTCGTCCACAGGACAAAAATAGTGGACTATCTGGCGGTAAGTCTCCCGCTTTGACACGACGATCGACGAGATAGAGATTCAACTGCTCTCGTGCTTGGCGATCGAGCGGCACCGTGCCTGTACTGTCATCCTTGGCTTGCCGAATCGTCAACCGCACCCCATCATAGTCTTCCAGATTCAAATTGACGACCTCTTCTGCCCGCAGACCATGACTGAGCACAGCTAACAGCGATCGATCGCGCATCTCCGTCTCCCCCCGTTCCTCCAATGCCAGATACAATGCTGCGATTTCAATGTCTGATAAGTCTCTAGCTAGGGGCAAGGGCACCCGCTCCATCTCGACTGCTGCGGTTGGGTCATGAGCAATTTGCTCTGGGTAAGCCGTTCGAAACCAATCAAAGAAACTCATCAGAGCAGTCAAAGCTCTGTTGATGGAGTTTTTGGATAATTTTTGCCCCTGTAAATGGGCTTTGAACTGGGCAATCTGTCGAGGAGTGAGATCTGCCCAAGCCCGATCGGTCCACACTAAAAACCGCTTCAACTCACGCCTGTAGGCTTTTTGCGTATTGTCCGCCAGCGATCGCGCCTGAAAATACTCCTCTACCCGCAGCCAACGGAGATCACTGGGTTGAGACGATCGAGCTGGAACCGAAGCTTGGGAAGAAATCAAGCGAATGATTGGTAGACCATCTGAGTTAGAAAGCATGAGGATTCATACAAAACTGGGATAGCTTCGTAATTTTAGCTTAATTCAAGTAAAATATTTATACAATATCTTATATACGACTAAACTACGACTAGATTCAGCAGGGTTAGAGTATACTGAATGAAAATCCTTGCACTGCGGGAGTTTCACGGATGCCATCGCCCTTCCCTGGCATGAATCCCTACCTGGAACAGCCAGCCTTTTGGTCATCGTTTCACACCCGACTAATGGTGGCGATCGCGGATGATCTCGCGCCCGATCTACGTCCCAACTATTACGTTGAAGTGGAAACACGCACCTACAGAGACCAGGAGGGAAGCGAGAATGAAGAGGATGAACTCCTCATTGGCATTCCAGATGCAGCTGTTCTGGCAGCCAATACCTCTGAGCAACCTGGAGATAGTCCTTCATTAGAAACTAGAACGGTTCTGACTCAAAATCAGCCCCAGTCAATTACCTTGCCTATGCCCGTAGTCCTAAAGGAACGGTATCTCGCAGTTCGAGAAGTGGGAAGTGAAGCCGTTATTACTGTCATTGAAGTCCTCTCCCCCATGAACAAGCGAAGAGGGCAGGGTAGAACCGCCTATGAACGTAAGCGAGGGCGGGTTTTAGGAAGCCTCTCTCACTTGATCGAAATTGATTTACTCCGTGGCAATGCACCCATGCCCATGACGGGACAGGGGCAAACCACAGATTACCGAATCGTGGTCAGTCGCAGCGATCAGCGTCCTAAAGCAGACCTGTATGGCTTCAATTTGCCAGAAGTCATTCCCAGTTTTCCCCTGCCCCTCAAATTAGAGGATAAAGAACCCATTGTGGATTTACAAGCGATCGTACAGGGAGTCTACGATCGCGGCAGCTACGATTTTCGCATAGATTATCATCAGCCTGTTCCCCCGCCAAAACTATCAGAAGCAAACCAAAAATGGGTTGATGATTTACTAGCCTCAATTCGAGGTGTATGATGGCACGTCCTGATCAGGAGAAATGTCGGCTCTGTTCAAAGCTTAGCTCTCAAGAAGCACAACAGCGACATGGCAAAACAGGAGATGGCTGCTGGAATCATCAAGTTTGTCATAACCGTCGATCCTACTATCGGCATCGCGGCGTACGCAATCAATTACGTAAACAGCGTCGCCATATTGACGAGGCACAACCCACCCCAACCGGTCGATCGCCTGTAGCGACCTTAGCGATTCCAGTCCCCGCAGTGCCCGCAGCAGTCGTTCATTGGTATCGAGAAACAAAAGAGTCTCCGCTTCATGCCCTAGGAGCAGAACTTTGGATGGGAAACGATCGCGTGGCCAAGATAGAGCCTGTGCATTGTCTAGGATTAGCTGAGTCACAGGTCAAAACGCTTTTAGTTCGGATACTGGGTGAGTTTTCCTCATTTTCAAGTCTTAAGGTTGAACGGTTTCGATCCGCTGCGGAATTACACCCTTTGAATTGTCCGATTCGCCCTTGTCCCTTGCATCCAGATTCTTAGATCGTTGTGGAAATTGAGCAGCTAGAAATTGACTTGTGGCACTCTCTGGAAACAGCACGGCAGTTTCCAGAAACCTTAGAGGTGCGATTGCTCTGCGATGCACTAGAGCAAGTAATCCAAGGACAGCCGATCGCGCAACAGCTTGAAATTGCCAGCACAGCCATGACTCAGCTCACAGAAGTGTATGCTGTTCGTGCAGAGAAGTGGATGACAGACTGGCAGCGGCGCCACGATCCTCAAGAGCCTGTCGTTGCACTAGAGCAATGTGTTGATCTCTTTGTGCAGTCGCTGCATCTTGAGATATCAGATTTGTTTGAGCCTCCTGACCCAACGCATTACCCGACTGAGCGGCGATCGCCGACAAAACAATCGGCTGAAGGAACGATCGTGGGCAGGCTGGATCAAGAGGCTTTGCTGCAAGCTTTAGACCAACAGATGAGCCAGCATTCAGGTATGACTGAGATGGAGGCATTTAACACAGCAATCTCGGTGGCGCATGGCGAGGATATAAGAGCTTGGTCAGAGGCAATCAACCAGTTTTTCTCAACGCATACCAGTTCAATGGTTTGCCTGAGTCAACTTCAGCAGACTTTGAACCTACCGGTCGTGGCCATATGGCTGGGGCTGCTGTTAGGCAATTATGTCCTTGAACAGAGAGGAGAGTTCTATGATATGCAAAGTATTTTTGTACAGCAGTTGCCTACCCCCATTGCTGCTAAAGATAATTCCATCAGGTGATGTGAAATCCATAGCCAAATTGCTGAAGGCTATCAACAACAAAATTGTGTCTTGCCAGCAGTAGCCTTTTCCTCCTCTACTAGGATAGGTCAGGCAGTCAATTCCATTCCTTTAACAGTAGGACAGAGCATTCGATCTTTGTCGGTTCTGCTAACATTTCAAAGTAACATCAAGGGGTCAATCATGTTTATTGATTACATTACACTGATGCTGATCAATATGGTAGCTGGACTGTTTCTATTGGCTTATTACGTCTATCAGGGACTGGATAGTCCTGATCAAGAACGGTGGATTCCTGGCTTCGGCATGACTGGTGGCATCGCCTTAGTAACGGGGCTGCATATGATTTGGACTTGGCCGATCGGGGGGAGCTTCAACATTGCTTTTGGTGAAACCACAGTCTTATTTGGAATAATATTCATCACAACAGCTATTGCTTTATCGCAGGGTTGGGATCTGCTGACCGTGGCAATTTATGCTTTTTTCGCTGGCATCGCTGCGGTTGTGATTGGATTACGCGTTATCAACCTCGGCTTGACCAAGCAACCGTTGCTCTCAGGCGTTGGCTTTATTCTCACGGGGCTAGGCGGTATCTTTGCTGCCCCCACTCTCTATCTAAAAACCAACCGAACTTGGCGGCTACTCGGAGTAGCAGTCCTGGTATCAGCGGCTCTCATCTGGGCGCTGACCGGGTATCTGGCTTATTGGGGGCATCTAGAGACTTTTCAAAAGTGGGTGCCAATCCCGATGCGCTAAGTTATGACTCGTCAATTGTTGTTCTGATGTTCATCATCAAACAGAATTTCTCTTCGGGATGAAAGAGCCATGAGAAGACCTGATCCTGATCAGAATAATTCACTAAGCAGGTCAGCGAGTCGATCGCCTGCTAATACAATTTGTCGCTCTGCAATCGGTTGAACCTCTGTTGCATAATCGTCAGGCAAAACTTCGCCATGATTGCGATCGCTGCTCCCTGCGAGTGTTCCATTGCGATAGACCTGCTGGACTGCAAGAGTATAGCTTTCCTGCTCTGCCCAATTTTGGATGTTGGGGTCTAAGAGTTCACTCAGTTCGCTTCGCTGGTGGCCTGGATTGAGCCGGAGTCGTGTTGCTCGATTTCGCACGGTTTGAAAGCGAACGGAGCTGAGAATCAAATCGTCCCAGAATTCGTGAAGACTGATGGTTCTCGACTGAAAGGCTGGACGGATGTAAAACCGGGTGCCCCCACGATCTCCCTCTGGATACTGTGTTGAGAACAGGCTAACCACATGCAGAGGTTGATGCAGGTCGCCCACTAGATGAAACACCCAGCAAAGAGCGATCGCTTTTTCGCTATCGGGCACAGTGCTGCGAAGTATCGTCAGATTTTGCTCAAGCGCCGTTAAAATATTCTCTGATGCCGGTGATGGGGTTTGTACAACATCAGGCTGGTTCGCAGGTTTATAGGGGAAATTGATGTAGTGCCAAGTGGGATGATCAAAGGCAGGATTCTGGCGGATATCATCTGACCAACGTGCTGCCAGCATCAGCAGGTAGAGGTCTTGCTGGCGGGCTGGAATAGTGACTTGATTGAGCTGCGATCGCCAGCGGGTTTCAAATTCGGGATGCTGCTTCAGAATTGCTACAACTTGCTTAAGCGCTTGGGGGTCAAGCTGTTGAAGCTCGCTGTAAGCAATTGCACCTGAAACCATGTGTCCTGACTTGTTCCAAGCGTAGGCTGACAATGGGCAAAGCAGAACGAGCAAGGGCGCGGCTAGGAGGGCAGTGAATTTAAGAGTCGATCGCTTCAGCATTGGCTTGTGGTGAAACTGCTAAAAAGCATTGAAGTGTTTTACATGTACATATCCTGGGCGGTACCGGTAACGTCGGCTCAGCACTTTTGCAAGCACTACTCGATCGAGACGAGCCTGTTACCGTCGTTAGTCATACTCCCTCGAAAGCCGACCGCTTAAAGCAACGTGGCGCTCATTCGCAGTGGCGAACATGTCTGATGTGGAGGCACTACGTCGCATATTCCGTCAGGACTATTGGCTGTTTCTGCTCATCCCGCCGTAGGGAGTTTACTCCTGCCAGGTTAAATCTGAAAGTGTTTCTTGAGAAAGATTGAGTATCTTGTAAAGTTTTATAAATAATTAGGTTATTCTCCTCCTCTGGCTCCGATAGCCTATTAACCAAGTCAAGAGAAATTAAATCCTGCTTCAGTGTTCAAATCTAAATTCAACTACCCTGGATTAGACAATGGATGAGTTTAGCACTGAACTGATAGCCCAACTTGAGGATGCTTTAAGGCATCCAATCAGACAGCAATTATTATTGCAGCAACGGGAAAAACTCCAAGAAATAATAAATCATGGTTTTGTGCGTCGATGGCTATTTGAGCAGACGTACCAGACCCAGAATTCAGCTTGGGCAAAAAAAGCACGACTGTTAATCGTTAGAATTCTGCAATCTTCTAATCAAATTTGGCGAGGCGGATCTAGCAGTGTATTGCCAGAATACTATGAAGAAGCGCTCACGCGAACATGGGAATGGTTTAGCAACAATCTGGAGAGTTACGATCCTGAGCGGGCAAGTTTTGTTTCCTGGTTTAATCATCATTTGAAGTGGCGAATTATTGATGTTCAACGAGAAATGACTCAAGCGCAGCAGCGTCGAGAACATCCTTTTGTAACTGAAAGTGGCGAGGTGATTGATCCGTTAGAAATTGTTCCTGCACCAGACGCTGACCGTTGGCAGGAAACGATCCACATCTGGCTAGAGTTAGTTCAAAATGATGACGTTCTCCACAGTTGTCGAATGCGAAATGCACCTCATGTCAACGGTCAAGACTTGCTCACTCAAATCTTGCAAAAGCTCCATGAATTAGGCGAGTTTTCTTGGGAGGCGATCGCTCAAACTTACGATGTTGATCCTTCATCCTTGAAAAAATTTTGTCGAATCCGCTGTTTCCCGCGTTTCCGAAAGCTATGGGCTGAGTAGCATTCACTGAGTAACTTTCCACTGAGTCGCATTCGACGAAATTTTCAAACGTAGATATTTTCACTTGATCTAAATCATGACTGACAACAAAGATATTCTCAAGGAACTGATGGCGATCGCTATCCCTATCACGGCTACTGACCGAAGTCGGGCACAGATATTTGCCAAACAACAGCCCACTCAAGCCAGGGCAGAACAAGCTTATCGCAATGCGATCGCAGTCTTAGTAACTCGTCGCTGCTTACATTGGCTGGGAATTTCGTCAAACTTAGAAATGAGCGATAGCTGGAATTTACTCAACTGTTTGTTAGAGGATGCTGCCGATTTGTACGTTCCACAGCTGGAAGGGCGGCTAGAATGTCGGGCAATCCGTCCAGGAGACACCATCTATTTAATTCCTGAAGACACTGAACAGGAACGTATCGGCTACGTTGTCGTGCAGCTTGATGACACATATCGGGAGGGGCAAGTTCTAGGATTCTTTGCGTCAGCCTCTACCCATTTTTCTATGAGTGACCTTCAGCCCTTGGAGGCTCTGATCGATCGTCTGCCAATGCCAGTCAACTTAGGGGAATGGCTAAATCAGAGATTTGATCAGGGCTGGGAGCCTCGCGACAATTTACTCAGTTCTCAAAAAAAATCCATTCTTGCCAGCTCTTTGAGGAATCGACAGGATGAGATTAAACAGCGTGTGGAGCAGCTTTATCTAAAACAAGCCAATTTTAATTTAACGCCGATACTCTCAGCAGAGCCAGAAATAGCCTTGGCACAACTGATTCAAACCACACAAGAGGATGAAATTCGGTGGCAAGCTGCTGAGTTGCTGTGGCAACTGGATTCTCGACATCCCGATTGTCCCGTGATTAGTGCTAAAGATTTGGGGGTTTATTTTGAAGGACGCACGGTTGCGCTGATGGTTGGCGTTTTACCCAAAGTAGAGAGCAGCCGCTTGATCCTGCTAAGGCTTTACCCGTTTGAGCAAGAATTTCACCTTCCACCCGGTTTAAAACTGGAGGTGCTAGATGAAACAGGAAGCCAAGAGCTATTTCAGGTGGAATCCAGACGGCAAGATGACTATATTCAATTCAAATTTACGGGAGATGTGGGCGATCGCTTTAACGTGCGTCTGACGCTCCATGAAGCATCCTTTACGGAGTCCTTTATCATTTAATCTATTGCACCTATTTACTTGTTGTACAGATCTCGTTAATCATGCTTATCTAGTGAGTAAGTCTTAACCTGTTAGTCCTACCGCCATTTATGGTTCAGCCCTCTCCTGACCACCGTCATCCTCAAAGCATTGCCGTTGTCCTGCGGATGGGTGTCGGTTGCTTTGCCGATGGTTTTTCGGTGACGCTTCAGATTTTGGAAGAGGGTCAGTTGATTCAGGAGCATCATGATTTGTCTCATCTCCCGGCGGCGGCTGATATGCCAAGGCTCTATCGGGAATGGCAGAGTCGATCGGTCGAGAATAGCCGTAAACTTCAAGAAGAAATCAGCCGTAAACTTCAGGCGGTTCCGGCACAGAAGACGAATGTTGCCGATTTAGAAGACTGGAGACAAAAAACTGAAAGACTAGAGGACTATTGCAGAAGATGGTTTCAGGAGCAGGCATTCAGAAGTCTGCGCGATCGCATCCAGGCAAACATCAAATTCAAAACCGATCAAGCTGTTCCCATCATTGTAAGTTGCGATACGGGAGATAAATCTCAAGATGAGGTGCTGCGTAGGCTGCCCTGGCATTTATGGGATTTGTTAAGTAGCCGTCACGTTGAATTTGCTCTGTTGACTCGATTTCACCACCAGGCAAATACTCTGACGTTACCTGTCCGAGTGCTGGCTATTTTTGGCAGTTCTCAAGGAGGCTTGCAGCTTGAGAAAGATGAGGCAGCCCTGCAAATACTCCAGCAGCGAGGTGCGCAAATTACTAAGTGCGTAGAGCCTAATCTGGAAGAGTTATCGCCTTTGCTGCGTGATCAGGCTTGGGATATCCTCTTTTTTGCCGGACATAGCTCTAGTGAAGGTATCAGCGGGCGAATTCAAATTAGAGAAGATGTGAGTTTACGGCTAGATGATTTGCGTCAAAGTTTAACCAAAGCAGTCGCAAAAGGTCTCAAGCTGGCGATTTTTAACTCCTGTGATGGGTTAGGAATCGCCGATTTTTTGGCAGAGCTGCATGTACCTTTCATGATTGTGATGCGGCAACCTGTGCCTGATCAGATTGCCTGTCAATTCTTGCTTTACTTTTTGAATGAATTCTCTCAGGGCAAACCGCTCTGTCTGGCGGTTCGTGAGGCACGCGATCGCCTGGAAGCTTTTCAAAATAGGTTTCCTGGAGCCTCATGGCTACCCACCATCTGTCAAAATCCCAATCAGCCGCAGTTGGTTTGGCAGCAATCCTCCCTTCTGATCCGCCTGCGCTCTCGCTTATCCCCTGTATCTGCTTCCCTGATCATGGGTTCTGTTGCCTTGGCAGGGACGATCGCTATAGCGGCGATTGCAGTCAACCGCTGTCAGTTCATGCCTTCCCTTTGCGATAATCCAAACTTAGCCCAACAATTTGTCACGGATGGTCATCAGTCTGTTGCTGACAGCAAAGTCAAGCTGAGTCAGCCTTATGGTTCGCTAAAACAGCAAGGCATTGCAGCATTCTCACAAGCTAAATATGGCGAGGCAGTCACAATTTTTGATGATCTGCGAAGTCAAGCCAAACAAAGTAAAAATAGCTCAAATTCAGGGATTAGCAAAGCTGCTTTAGGCGCTCTGCAAGATCCTGAAACCTTGATTTATCGGAACAATGCGTTCGTGAATGCCCAGCATACTCAAAATCCCGCCTTGCCCATTTACACGATCGCCGTTGCGGCACCGTTGAATCTTGATGCAGGCATGGGCATTGTTTTTGGAGTGGCTCAAGCGCAAGATATGGCGATTCAGCAGGGAATTAACCTACAGGTAATCATTGCCAATGACAACAACAAGCCTGAGCAAGCCGAACAAGTTGCAAAAATCCTCTCTGCTGATTCTAGAATCCTGGCGGTAGTAGGGCATTACACTTCTCCTAACACCTGCAATGCACTGAGAGTGTATTCTCCAAATCGACTGGTGGTAATCACGCCAACCAGTACCGCCGTCAATCTCCAGTCCAATCCAACTTGTGGTGGCGATCCGAATCGCATATTCTTCCGCACCGTTTCAACCTCACGAGTAGAAGCCAGCAGCCTAGTACAGTATTTAGTCAACGATCTGAATAAACCGCATCCCAAGGTCGCTGTTTTTTACAATCCTAAGGAGCTGTTCAGTCAGGATTTGTTCGATCAGTTTGTTCAAGTCCTCAACGCTTTTGAGGGACATATTGTTGCTACGTTTGACCTTTCCGATCCCAACTTTGATCCCCGTCAACTGCCGCTAGAGGCACAAGAAGCGGATGCTCTGGTGGTATTGCCAGACGGCGGAACGGGTGACAATACAGCTTTTCAAAAGGCGATCGCTATCGTCAAGTTAAACAACCGAGAAAAACCCATTTTAGGAGCTAATACGCTTTACCTTCAGGATGTTTTAGAACAGGCTGGAGAGGCGACAGTAGATCGTTTGTTTATTGCGGTTGATTGGCATCCTAAGCAGTGTGGTGCAGACGCTTTTGCCAAACAAATTAATGAGTATTGGGGAGGCGATTTAAATCGTCGTACGGCTCTAGCCTATGAAGCAGTTCAGACGGTAGTGCAGGCAATTCGCCTCTCAAAATCATCGATTACTCGCCAAGACGTAAAGCAAAAACTTTCTGAGACAGGCATTAGAGATAATGCCACAGCTTCTAGCGCAATTATTAAAGGTTTATCGATTAGTTTTGATGCCAGAGGCGATCGCAGAGAAATCACCACGCGGGCGATCGTCACGGTCAACAATCAATTGAGGTTTGATCTGGCAAAAGATGTTCTTTGCCCAAAGGGTGATTGAACGGCACCAGAGCATACTTCGTAAAGTTATGTAAATATTTTGACGATATTGATTCTGGCTACCGATAGTCCTTTAAGACATCTGATTAGGTGAGTATCAACTCCTAGAGTTAAAGATTAAGCACTGCTAGCTTAGGAATGAGAATTCAACAACATCGAATTTTGTAGGATGCATTATGGCTAGTGCCTAACGCATCCTACGCAGAATTCCACATCATTAAATCCGCGATCCTTAGAGAGATTTAGCATGAAAAACTCATTAAAACTATCGCTAAAATCTCGAATTCAAAAAACATTGCGGACGGTATTCAAACTAATAGCTTATGGCGTTTCAGGAGTTCTTTATGTATTGGGGCATCTGCATGGAGTCTTTATCATTTTAGCCTGTGTCAGCTCTCTTTTATGGAATTTTTATTCTGTACTTTGGATTGGCGAATCGATCGCAGTAACTTGCCGTAATACAGATTCTATCCGTGTGGATTGCACTATAAAATATCGTGCTTTGCTTCGAGAATCGGAACAGCAAATCAAAAATGTTCAAGGCATAAAAGTTGATTCCTATACTTCTTCTTCAGAGTCCGGTAATACGACTACCTATGAGGTTAGCTTGCAGTCTCTAGGGAGCGATCGCTTGATCAAAAAATACTCTAATCAGAGCGATCCAGAGATTAAAGCATTACAGCGGCTCAATTCATTTATTGAAAACCCTGAAACACACATGACGATTCCGTTACGATACCACCTGTGGAAATCCCTGGTTATTTTCCTTTTTCTGCTTCCTTTCATGTTTGCTATTTTTGTCCCAGTCTTCGCTGGTTTATTAAGTTTATTCCAAAGCTTTAATAGCGCTCTAAAAAAATCGGAAAGGATATATTGATCATGACTTATACATTAATCATGACTCAGTGGCAAAACTCGTTTCGATTCACTCAAACTCAGGGGTTATGGGTGGGGGTATGGGTTGGCTACATCAGCTTTGTTTTATGGCTGGGAATACGTTGGATCGTTTTGAGTAGTGGTGCATTGATTGGGGTACTGACGATCGCGTCCTGGCATATTCAGCTCCGAACACAAAGAGCGCATCCTACAGTATCCTCTGCAAACTTGCTGCAACCAGAGATTTTTTTAAATCACATTACTATCCTGAATGATCGAGTTCCAGAGGCTTGTCAATCGCTATGGCGATCGGTTCAAGCTCAAGCTCAAGCCATTCAGCGGACGGCAGCACAAATTGCCCAGCAGGAACCTACATTTATTCCAGATCTACTCGAAACTTTGCATACCGTTCTTGATCTAGTCGATCAGCTCGTGCAGGCTCTTCAGGTGACGCAGCAAGTGCAAACGCCGCATTATCAGAAGCTATCGCAAATTCAGCTACAAAGCAGTCTCGATCGGCTTCAGCAAACTCATGATCAACTTCAGGAGTTGCGCGATCAGTTAGCGCTAGTAAGCTTGAAGCAACGTTGCATCACGCCTTCTGGAATCTCAACACGATTGCAAATTCTGGTTACAGAGAACGAAAAAGGAATCTTGGGAGACTAAACTACAATGAAAAATCTGCGCTTTAATATTGGGCTAGCGATCGGACTATGCCTCAGCTTGTTGTGGGCTTGTACCGCGCCAGTCAACTCATTTGCAAGTGCCGATCGCTATCTCCGCGAACAGCTTTTGCCTAAAATCCAGGTCAGTTCACAGCTTGTCTCTGACACAGAATCTTATAATGCTGTCATTCCTGCTCTGACTGATTCTGAACCCGATCCCAGCACCTATCCGCTCTACGGTGCGAAACCTAGCCGTGACGCAAATACTAGCTATATTGAAATCTATAGCTCGGCTGAAAAAGCCAATGGCGAACGCCAGGATGAGCGATGGCTGATTGATGTAGTTGAGCAGTTTAATCAGCAGCGGCAAACACTCAGTTCCGGGGAAGTTGTTCAAGTCGGGATTCGCAATATTCCTTCTGGATTAGGGGCACAAATTCTGGCTGCCAAAAAAGGAAAACCTGCGGGTTATACCCCCGCAAATGCCTTGTGGTTAGAGCTGCTCAAAGCTGAAGGGTTGCCGATGCAGACTATTACCCCAGCGCTGGTGCCAAACCAAGCTATTTTTGCCATCCAGCCGCAAGTCTATCAAGAACTGGCAGAAAACGGAGCAGTAACGTTCGATCGCCTCCTGGATCATATCTTGGCTGGCAAGATCAAAATTGGTTACGCCAATCCCTACATTGCTTCATCAGCGCTGAACCTTCTATACACGCTGCTTTGGCGTTCGGCAGGACATGCCCAAGATGGCAAGCCGCTGACGATCGCAGAACTGGAACTGCCTCAAACGAATTCAGCCTTCAGCGCTTTCCAACAGCAAATTTCCTTAACCACACCGACCTATCTAGATCTAAAACAGATTTGGATTCGCAATCCGCAGCAGTTTCCGGCGATCGTCATGAACTACCAAAGCTATGTCACCCTGAAGCAACAGCCGGGATTTGAACAGTTGGCTTACGTTCCTTTTGGTATCCCTGAAACGTCACCGCTTGTGGGATTTGAGTGGAACACTACATCTGAACGGGAAGCGCTACAGAAGTTTGCTGCCTTTGCCACTTCTGTTCCTATGCAGCAGTTGGCAGAACAACGGGGATTTGAACAAACAGACTATCTAAAGCAAAATCGCTTTCCTCCTTTGCCATCAGGTGAAGTTTTGAAGGCAGCTCAGTCATTTTGGAAACAGCGTAAGGACGGCAGGCATACCGTGTATATGGAACTCGTTGTAGACACTAGCGGTTCAATGGAGCGAAACAATCGCCTGAAAGCTGTGCAGAAAGCGCTCCGATTTGCCAGTCAACAAATTAATCCAGGCAATCAGGTTGGATTGCTGACATTTAGCGATCGCCCCACTCGGCGCATCCCCCTGGCTCCCTTTAATGAGCTGGAACAAAAGCGGCTATTTGCTGCCATCGATCAGCTTCAGCCGGATGGCGCAACGGCTCTCTATGACGGACTTGCCGTCGGGTTAGCAGACCTGATGTCAAAACAAAAAACTGACCCAGAGGGACAATTTTATCTACTGCTGCTAACGGATGGAGAACAAACCGATGGACTGAGTTTTGCAGAAATTAAAGATGTCATTAAATATAGCGGAGTTAGAGTCTATCCGATCGCTTATGGTGAAGTCAATCAACAAGAATTAGAGGCAATCGCCACAATTCGGGAAAGTAACGTGTACGAAGGTACTCCTGAAAAAGTTCAAGTTCTGCTAAAAGACCTATTCCAGACCAGCCTCTAATCTAATCTCGTTAGACCCATCCCAACGATGAACCTCAATACACCTCTTTTCAAAACCCTAGGGCTTAGTTGGCTGATGTTTTTGATTACCGGATTGTTGATTAGCTGGCTCTTTGCTATTCCGACTCTTACCGTGCTGATCGATCGCAGCTATTGTCCTTCCAACCAATGGCAACAGGTTTCGCAGACCTACACTGATCTGTACCACCAACATCAACGCCGCCAGTTGCAGTTGCGATCGGTCATCTTGTTTAGTAATCTAGGGCAAGAAGTCTTTGCTTCACCTCCCCTACCTGAAGCCATACAGGCTCTATCAACCTATGGTTATTCGGATCTATATCGCCAAGCCGAACTGCAAAAAACATACTCTAAAACGCAGCTTTTGGGTTGCCATTCCTAGGGCGTGTTTTAAAACCTAGAGCCAAAGGAGAATTGCAGCAAGGATGAGCGTGGCGAGATAATGCTCTGTCCGTTTCTCATAACGGGTGGCAATGCGTCGAAACTGCTTTAGGCGATTGATGGTTCGTTTGATGTCCACATTCGTCCGATAAATATTGCAGGCTCTATAGAACCCATTTGAGATCTTTTATAATGGAGAAATAAGGCATCTACAACCCTCAAATCTAGTTGCTATGGCATATTCCAGCAGTCTTACTGATGCAGAATGGGAAATTCTTGAACCCCTGTTGCCTCAGATATTACCGCAGAAGAAACGAACACGACCCTCCAATTGGACTCAGCGGGAGATCATTGATGGCATCCTCTATCAACTCAAAAATGGGTGTAATTGGCAAGACCTGCCCAAAGACTTGCCTCCCTACTCCACAGTTTATTGGCACTACAAGCAGTGGCGAGCCGCAGGAGTATTTGAGGAATTGATGAATGTTTTACACAGACAAGTACGGGAACAGGTCAAAAAAAGCCCAAGTGGACGAGGTTAATCCTCATTGATTCCCAAGCTGTGAAGAACACATGCAATGCGAGTGTAGATTCAAAGGGATTCTGTTTTTACAAAGCGACCAATGGAATTAAAAGGCACCTAGCCGTCGATACACTTGGGTTTCCCTTCTTTACTCACTGCACAAAAGCTAATGTTTCCGATGATGCAGGATTAATTGAAATGCTGACACTCAACATTGATTATTTCAAATCGAAACCCGTCAATATTCCCAAGATCACCATCCTGCTAGATCACGGGTATCACATTGACACTTTGATCAAGGCGTTAGAGCAGGTTTATCCCCAGATCATGACAAAAATCAGGTTTGAGCTTTCCACGAAACCCTCGAAACAGGAAAAAGCAAAGCAAGGAAAATCTGGATTTGTCCCGGCTATTGCTCGCTGGGTGTACGCCCTTGGCGGGGCGAAGCCCTATGAACGATCCAATGCTTGGATGGAGCGTTGTAAAAGTCTAGTGAAGAACTTTGAGCGCACGCTATTTCATGCCACGACCAAAATCAATCTTTGCTTTATCAGGCTAATGCTGAAGCGGCTGGCAGCCCCTTCCTAAGATCTCAAATGGGTTCTATAGCTGTTTCGGGGAGATAAGCTATGGGGAAAAGCTGAAAGGTATGAGCCAGCAGCATTTCAGCGTCTTTTGACCTCCGGACTTGAAATGCTTGACTAGCAAGCGTTTCAAGTCCTTATCTCCAAATACCTCCCTGAAACAGCCATAGAGCTAAAATCCAATCTAGAAGACATCTTCAGTATCTATTTTCTTTGACCAATAGATCAGCCCTGCTGCCGTTAAAGGGGGCATATCTTAGCGATCGGTGAGATGGTTTAACGATTTGCTCCAACGTTTTCAAGTGCGATCGATTTCATATGTTGGCGACACAACCCCAAGTCCTGCCCTCAGGGAGCAGTTACCTACGCTCCGAGTTTAACCCGATCCCCTCTACGCGATCACGATATTTTGATGTGTTACCGCTAAACCTTTCGAGAGTTCAGCTAGCTTGAACTGCTTGGACTCCTTACCTATACCATCTGCATCATAGAACAATGCTCCAGTAGATTGGTTATAGATAAAGCGATCGCTCTTATCCATTGCCTTTGCCCCCAAGCGGAACTGACGCTGGGTCAGGCTCGCGCCCACCTTTAGACCATTGACAGAACCAGACACCAGAACTTCTAATACATCCTGACGGACTGAGAAGTCCATGATCTGATCTGCACCGGAAGCAGGAACTTCCAGCCTAAATTGGTCTGCTCCCTTACCGCCAATCAAGATATCGTTGCCACTATCGCCGACTAAGATGTCATTGCCATCATTGCCCATCAAGCGATCGCGCCCTGCACCGCCCCGCAGCATATCAGCACCTGCACCTCCGTTCAGGATATCGTTGCCCTCATCACCCGACATCAGGTCATCACCTGTTTCGCCAAACAGCCTGTCGTCGCCGCCGTATCCAACCATGACATTGACTTTGCCTTGCATTCCACGCAGCACGTCTCTACCTTCTGTTCCGACAACTTTGCCGTAAGGTGAAGGAGCCTCTAGGTTTGTCAGTCCGGCATCAAAGCCACTGCCCGTGTTCTCAGCAATAACCTCAGCGATCGGCTTCGTTCCCGCGGCGGCTGCCTTCAGATCTTGAGCCGTTTCTTTCAGCAGCACATACTGCACTTTGCTAACTTGCTCTAGGACGCTATCCAGCGATTGACTCGTCATTACTGTTGCTACCCGCTGGCTACCTTCTGCGATGACTTGGGCGGCGCTGGCTGAAAGGGTTAGCAATTGTTGCCAGTTTTGTGAAGGTTCAGTGGTTTGCAGTTGGCTTACGACTGTTTCAATCAGACGTTGAATTTGAGCGGTATCACTCAAGTTAATGGAGCCTGGGGATAGGTTGCCAGTCGTGAGCAAAGCATTGACAACTGACTCGCTAATCTGAACAACAGATAACTTAGAGACTCCTCGTATGAATTGGGTGGTCATGCCGATCAAGTTTTCTATCTGGACATGCGCTGTCATCAGTTTGACCCCGTTACTGTCTCCTGATTGGATGGCGGCAATCGGATCAAAGCTAGCTAAATCAATCTCGGGCGGCAGACCTAGCGTAGCTTTCACTACGGTCTGCGCTTGGGTGAGGTCAAGTCCACGCTGCACCAGTGCACTCACTAGCGTCGTAACAGGCGTAATCATGCTGTAGCCTGCGGGAGCCGCTAGCAATGTCTCTACAGCAAGATAGGTAAACGTATCCGTACCGCCCAGAGATACGAGTCTGCCTTCGCTGGGGTCGATCGCCCCATTCCTGTTGGTATCGAACTGTTCCATCGGGATTTGCAGATTATAGGTAGCATCTGCATTGCTGATGGTGAAAGGTTCGTTCGCATCCTGTAGTCCGTTGAAGTTAGCATCTAGGTAAATGGTGGCTCCGGCAATGTACTTATTAGAAGTCTTACCGCCATTGTCTCCACCGACGCTGAAGCTAGCAAGTTGGAAAGTGGCAAACCTTCTCTCCCAAACGGTGTCTCCAAATGATGTGACTTCAGCTCCCAAGAAAGCGTTGACTTCACCGTTAAGGTTGAATAGATCTTGGGGCTTGAGGATGCGAGGGAGAATTTCACTAATAGCGTGGAGTTTCTGATCGCTCTCTCCTTTTGCTTCACCAATATCCACTAGATCTAATCCTACTTTGCCCTCAATACCCCCTTTGACATAGCCGCCAACTGCGAGAAGGTTCAACCCTGCTCCAGCCTCAATGGAGGCATTCACCTGTAACTCATTGCCGGGTAAATCATCGACATAGAAGCCATCGAAGATCTCGTAGGACTTGTTTAAGGCATAGCTGCTTTGTTTCCATTGGTCAAGACCGAAGGTATCAAAGCCGAAGGAGAGGTTCGTTTTGGCTTTAAACTCTCCTTTTAAAAGTCCGCCAATAGGTCCCCAAATAGAAAATTCCTTGTGGACATTGAAGCCAAAATCGAGGTCGGGCATGTCGTACTTGAACAAATCGACACTAGGTTGACCCAGCAATAGACCGATCGCCGCCGCCGGATCAGTTAAGATCGGAAATTGGAGTCCTTCAATATTATTCAGCTTGGTTAAGAAATTTTTAGCCTGAGAACTGACCTTAGATTGAGCCAGTTGCTTACTCACATCAGTTTTTGCTAGAGTCGCAGTTTTGTTGCCTGTCTTGACTATCCCCTGTTTGTCCTGACCAAACTCAATTTTATGGGAACCCAAATCGATCTTGATATTGCCATCCTGCTTACTGAGGGTGCCGATTAGATCAGTGACTTCTTCAATTAACTCCAGCGCAACCAAGAAGCGGGTATCTACTTTCTTCCGAGCTAAGGTAGAACCAATTTCAATAATGGTGACTTTGTTATCACGATTTTGGTCAAAAAAGCTGCCCAGCCCTAGCTCAGAGATCAGTTTAGTGTCCTGATTGAGGAACTTAATAATTGGCGAGAATGGCTTAATAATCTCATCAATTTTTGTCAAGATAGGCTTAGCAAAATCGCTAATGAATGTGCCCAGATCAATCTGCATGTTGTTGAACTGGATTGTAGATTTCTCTACCTTGTTTTTCTTCGCCACAGCTTCGCCGCCTGTCTTGCCGTCCGATTTTCCGGAAGCCAAATCAGTTTTCTTGTTATCTTGGGCATTGCTAGATTTGTCAGCACCAAGCGTGTCTGTTTTTGCTTTATCTTTGGTGGCTGTAGGCAGCTTTTTGTCGGAGTCGGAGGTCTTATTAGGCTTGTCTTGCGACTGACCACCTTGAGCATCTGTTGTATCAGACGTTTTATTCTTGTCGGAAGTAATAGGCTTTTTAGAATCAGGCTTCTTGGTGTCCGGTCTTTGGCCCTCTTGTGAATCTCCCTGCGAATCTTCTTGGGACTTTTCTTGCTTCGTTGAGTTTGGCTTCTTGGTGTCAGACTTCTTGGTATCCGATTTTTGACCTTCTTGCGAATCTTCCTGTGCATCTTCTTGGGATTTTTCTTGCTTCGTTGAGTTTGGCTTCTTAGTATCCGATTTTTGACCTTCTTGTGAATCTCCCTGCGAATCTTCTTGGGACTTTTCTTGCTTCGTTGAGTTTGGCTTCTTGGTGTCGGGCTTCTTAGTATCCGATTTTTGACCTTCTTGTAAGTCACCCTGCGAATCTTCTTGGGACTTTTCTTGCTTCGTTGAGTTTGGCTTCTTGGTGTCAGACTTCTTGGTATCCGGTTTTTGACCCTCTTGCGAATCTTCTTGCGACTGGCCACCCTGGGTGTCTGTTGTATCCGGCGTTTTTTTCTTGTCGGAAGGAACAGAGTCTTTCTGCTTAACGATCGTTTTTGTAACCTCAATTTTGCCCGTGACTTTCACCGTCACTGTCTTCAGATCAATCCTAGCAATTTCAAGATTGAGAGAATTTTTGTTTTTGAAGCTATCGAAGTCCTTTGAGAACTCAGCATTCTTCAGCTCTTCAAGATCCTTGCCTCCAAACGGCAGTGCATTTTTGTTGATTAGATTCTGAACTTGTTTCAGAACTGTTGCTTTGTAAGCATTTGCATCGCCTTTTATTCCATTGGTCAAGGCGGCTTGCCAGTCCCGATGCTCCTTGAGGAACTGGGCAGATTCACCCTCAAATCGCTTCAGGTAATCAAAGTGAGTTTTCTGGTTAAAGTCTTTGTATCCACCGTTCAACATCAAATCAGAATTGAGATTTGGTCCCAAAAACTTCCTGTCCACCGTAAGTTTCGTGGTCAGTCTAGTTTTAGGATCTTGAATGGGGAACGCGTTTTGTGAGGAATTTCTACGGACTTCATTCTTGATCCACCAGGGCAAGTTACCCAAGCGGATGAAGCGATCGATTAGCACATCCGTCTTGAGCTCAACTGTGATTGTCTTAGACTCTAGAACAATTTCCGTAACAGTTTCTTGCTTCGTTGGATGTGGCTGAACAGAGCCGGGTTTTTTGATGTCCGGATTTTTGTCGTTGGAGAGTTTTTCCTGAGCGTTCCCTGGATCTTTGTCGTTAGAGGGTTTTTCCTGGGCGTTGCCTGGGTTTTTGCCACTTGAGGGTTTTTCCTGAGCGTTCCCTGGATCTTTGTCGTTAGAGGGTTTTTCCTGAGCATTCCCTGGATTTTTGCCACTTGAGGGTTTTTCCTGGGCATTCCCTGGATTTTTGCCACTTGAGGGTTTTTCCTGGGCATTCCCTAGATTTTTATCGTTGGAGGGTTTCTCCTGAGCGTTGCCTGGGTTTTTGCCGCTTGAGGGTTTTTCCTGAGCATTGCCTGAGGGTTTTTCCTGAGCATTGCCTAGATCTTTATCGTTGGAGAGTTTCTCCTGAGCGTTGCCTGGGTTTTTGCCGCTTGAGGGTTTTTCCTGAGCATTGCCTGAGGGTTTTTCCTGAGCATTGCCTGGATTTTTGCCACTTAAGGGCTTCTCTGGCTCAGCACTCTTCATAGGTTGAGTTTGCTTCGGCTCTGGCTTGCCATAACTGTAGTGGAATGCTTTCCAATCCACCTTGAAGTCAAAGTTGAGCGAGGGAATCACGTCACTGCCCAAAATGGTAGTTTTGGCTTTGAGGTCGATGACGGGATTGATATCGAAGTCTGCATACAGCAGCTTGTCATCGCGGCTCTTCATTTTCAATTCTTTGAGAGTGAGGCGATCGCCATCATCTTTTGCACTAGGCTGATCCAGGTCATTCAAACCAAGCTTGAATTCACCTCCTACATAAGTGCCGCCCTCTTTGCCACCTTTCTTGTTCTTGGGCTTATTGTCCTGTACATCAAGTTGCAAAAAGCCCAAGTTAGCAGTAGCCTTGAAATCATTGCTTAAGCCAAAGCCCAGTCCAGCCGTGAGTTCAGTGACTCCAGTGTCAATGAAGAACCCAAGATCTTTGCTAAAGCCTATGCCTAGGGAGAGTCCGTACTCAAAAGCGCCGTCTACGGTACCTTGAGATTGCAGCGACAGCAAGCCTGGAAGCCCCAGGTCAATATCAAGGGGAATAGAGCCAATGTTATATCTATTGCCGACGCTGATTTGCAATTCGACTTCACCTTTTGAGGATTGGCTGGTGTCAATCTTGACATCTACCCTATCAAAGTAGGGCTTCAGGCTTTTCTGAATGATCTTCTCAAATTCCTTCAGGCTGAAGCCTTTCTCATTGCCAATGCCACCTTCCAGACCTTTTTTGAGGTCTTGGATGAAAGTTGGGGTGACTTTGTCAAGTTTGCCGAGGATGGGAACATCAACCTTCGCCATCTGGCTATCTACGACAGTCTGTATCCGATCTAAGCCTTCTGATAAACCCTTTTTTGCTTCCTGAGCGTCATAAGCTTCTTTAACGCTCAACTTAAAAGTTTGGCTGGCAGATTTTCCTTCACTGTCACTAGCAGTAACTTTGATATTGAGATCGTCAATATCATTCAGGTCAGGCTTGCCAATAAAAAATTTCGTTTTAGGATCGAATTTGAGCCAGTCCGGCAGAGGGTCGCCATTTGCCAGAGTGGCTTTTAGGGTAAGGCGATCGCCATCCCCATCTTTGAAAGCTTTCTTAGAAACTTGGAAGCGGAAGGCTTCATTAATTGGAGTGGTCAGGTCTTCGATCGCCTCTCCAACTCTAGGTTTCTCATTCAAATCTCGAATTGAGATTGTCAAGAACTTGTCGTCAGACAGCCCTCCATCATCTGTGGTGCGGAGGCGGATGCTGTAGCGAGATTTTTCCTCAAAGTTTGGAGAGTCATTGATTAAGAGCTGACTATCTCGGATTACAAAAGCATTGTTATCTTCGCTGCCTGCTCCATTGACTAGCGTATAGGTAAAGCGATCGCCCTTATCTTGATCTTTGCTACTCAGTTCGCCAATAACTGTTCGCTCATCCACGTTTTCATCAATCTGGTCGTTGCTGAGCAGGAGGCTAGTGGGCGCTTCATTGATGTCCTTAATAGCAAGCGTGACAGCACGCATATAAGTTAACCCGCTAGCATCAGTGGTGCGAACCTGCACTTTGTAGTTAGATTTCTTCTCAAAATCGGGGGATTCGCGCAAAATGAGCTGATTGCCCCGGATGCCGAAGGAACCATTGTCGTTATCTCCATCCCCAGCTGCTAAGCGATAGGTGAAGGAGTCGTTCTCATCAGGGTCAACGGCGGTAAGTAGGGCTGCAATCGCTCCCACCTCTGTGTTTTCACGAACGCTATCTTCGCTGAAGCGGATGTTGGTGGGAGCCTCATTAACATTCTGAACTTTGACGTTCAGTGTTTTAGTAAAGGATAATCCCGTGTCATCAGTGGTTCGTACCCGGATGGTATGGCGAGATTTGGCTTCAAAGTTAGGCGATTGCTTCAGAACCAGCTCGTTATCCTGAATTTTAAATAACTCATTGTCGCTATCTCCATCCCCAGAGACAAGGGTGTAACTATAATCATTGCCTCGGTCAGAATCGATAGCGCTGAGAATGCCTATTAGTGCGTTAGCATCAATGTTTTCACGGATAGTGTCGTTACTAAGGTGGATATCTGTTGGTGATTCATAAATATCGTTAGCGGTAATTTCAAACTGCCGCTCGATCGAGAGTCCGGTAGCATCCGCAGTGCGAACTCGAATTTTGTAACTAGATTTTTTCTCAAAATCGGGAGCTTCATTGACGCGGAGCTGATTGCCGATAATGGTAAAGTCGCGATTATCGTTATCACCTATCCCTTGCTCTAGGGTGTAAACAAATGTACCTTTCCCTTCTGGATCTTCAGTACTGAAACGACCTACGACTGTATCCGCAGGAATATTCTCATCCAAATCAGCTCTACTAAGCTTCAGGTTAGTAGGATCTTCGTCTACGTTGAGAACAGCAATCACGAAGGCGCGATCGATATGCAGTCCATCTTGATCCGTAGTGCGAACGCGAACTCGGTAGGCGGGCTTGGCTTCCCGATCAGGAGACTCCATAACAAACAGTTTATTACCTGCAATCCGAAAAGCGGCGTTATCGCGATCGCCATCCCCAGATACTAAACCATAGTTAAAGGTATCCCCTGCATCTACGTCACGAGTTGCTAAAGTCGCCACCAAAGTATTCACATCTACGTTTTCCAGGACGCTGGTATTGCTAGGAACGACATCACTGGGGCGATCGTTGATCGGATTTAAGTTAATTGTTGTCGTGGCTCCCACCAACGCATAAACGCTGCCATCATGACCGTTCCACTTGAAGTTGATGCTGCCATTAAAGTCTTTAGGCGGCACGTATCGGAGATTGTTCAAATCAGCAGTTGCAATTTCTTGATTTGTCTCGACTGCGGCACCATTCAGCGTCAGCGTTCCGGTCAATGGCAGATCGGTGATCTGAATTTTGCTGAGGACGCGAGGACTCTTGGTGACATGTTGGTTCAAGGATAGATCAGTGTCAATATCGCTAAAGCGATTAATGAACTCGCTAGCCGCAAACACAACCGTATTGTCCTCATCCAAGGTGCGATTGAAATCTGCAACTGTGGGAATATCGTTAATTGGATCGATCGTAATATTGCTAGTGCTGTTAGCAACGGCATAAAGGCTCCCGTCTGAGGCGTTCCAGCTAAAGCTAACGTATCCATTAAAGTTAGCATTTGGAACAAATTTGAGCTTGTTTAGCTCACCCACGCCAATCTCCTGATTGCTGCTGACGACGCTGTTGTCGAGCATCAGGGTTCCGTTGCTAGGCAGTGAGATAATCCGAATTTTGTTGAGGGAACTAGGCATCAAAGAGCCTTTGTTCAAATTTACATCGCGATCAATATCAAAGAACTTGCTGATGAAATCTGAGTCAAAGAACTCAATGGTCGTATCTTCATTACCTCCTGTGGCGATCGGGCTAACGACAGGTGCATCATTGACGGAAAAGAGCGTCAGGTTGATACTGGCTCCATTGTTGGCATAAGCTTCACCGTCAGAGCCTTTCCAGCCAAAGCTGATGTTGCCATTGAAGTTGGCATTGGGAATAAATTTGAGACCATTCAGAGCTCCTGCAGCGATCTTCTGATTGATAGCAACTGCGTTACCACTCAGGAATAAGGCGCCACTAATCGGATCAGGCAGAGAGCTGATCTGAATTTCCTGGAGGCTGTTGCCGCGCAGATCGGGAGCTTTATTGAGGGTAGGATCAGCATCGATCGGATCGCTGAAACTGCCGATAAAATCACTGAGGCTAAAATCGATCGCGTTATCTTCATTGGCAGAGCGATTGATGTCGCTGATGGTGGGGAGATCGTTTTCCCAGGCAATATTGACGTTGGCACTAGCTTCATTGGCAGAATAAGTCTGACCATCCGTTGCTTTCCATGTGAAGCCGACATTCCCATTAAAGTTTTCGTCAAATTCAAAGCTGAGATTGTCTAGCTCGTTGAGGTCAATCTCTTGTCCTGGAGTAACGTTCGCTCCTGATAGTTTGAGCGTACCGTCACTCGGCAAATCAATGACTTTGATTTTCTTCAGCGATTTACCATCTTCACCCTGAAAGCGGCTCTCAAAATCTGCTTTCGCAAAGTAAATGGCTAGATCTCCTTCAGCGGCAGATCTATCAATGTTACTAATAGTCGGAGCATCCGCCACAGCATTTACCTGAATCAGTTGAGCTTCAGCAGTATTATTGCTGAATGCATTGCCAATGGGGTTAAACTGGCTGCCTACCGCTCCTTTTGTTTGATCCCAAACTTTGAAGGCGAAAAAAGGTTTACCATCGCTTGCCTTTTCATAGTCGGTGTTATCGCTATTCTCATTGAGTTGAGGCATAAAATAGAGCCGACCATTTGCACCCAGTAGCAGGGCGTTGGTGTCAGAAATGGCAGGCAGCGCTTGCCAGTTTGCCCCATCGTCGGTGCTGTAGTACCAAGTGCCTTCGCTAAGGTCGGCTGTAATGACGGCAATGCCCAAAGTTTGACCGTCTGCATCAGTGCCCTGACTGCGGCTGACCAGGGCGGAAACTCGCATTCCGACGGCTCCAGCGGGTGCAACAGAGTCTTCATCGATCGCGTCTAATGTGATCGCCTGGGTTCCAATTGTCGGTTGAGCGTTGCTTCTGAGAACTTTGAGCGTTCCTCCAAAGGCAACCACCACTTCTTTTTTGCCAATCCCATCGAGGTTTACGATCGCTGCTGCGCCTTTCCAAGCGCTAAAGGGATTATTTACGCCAGTCTGATCTTTGTATCCCCCACTGTCGTACTTATAGTATTTCAGCGCACCGCCTGTGCTGCTGCCAACCAAAAGATCCTGGTCTCCATCCCCATCAACGTCACCGATAGTCGGGATGGCTGCTCCTCCATTACTACTGACCTGTCCGTTGTCAGCATTCAATGCTTCCTGACCGTTATCATCGTCGTAGTCTAAATCATACTCAGGTTCTCCATCAACGACTCGATTAATTCTAACAAAATCAACTTTACCGTAGGTTCTACCGATGATTATATTATCATGACCATTGCCGACATCGCCGATGGTAACGTAGGTTGCAGGAGGGTGACCATCATCCTCGTCATAAACATGCTCATCGTCATCTTCTAGCAAGTCTTCCCATCGGAAATCATTGCCGTTATTACCTTCCAGTTGTTCTAGGCGATCGTCATCTGAACCGACCACCATATCCAGGTCGCCATCTTTATCTAAATCGGCAAAGTCAGCATTTAAACCGTTTTTTTCCCAGCCATTCGTATTGATTTGAGTGCCGCTACCGCTGAAATTGCCATTGACTCCGTTACGCTTAAAGAAATAGACCTTGTTCCCAATTCCCGTCACCAGATCCAAATCGCCATCTCTGTCAATATCGGCAAAAGTGATTTGACGATTCCCTTGCAAATTGCTGGGATTATTCTGGATTACATCGTTAAAATATTGTGCACTTGTATCTTCGATCCATTCTTCTGCCAGAGTGCCACGATAGCTACTGATCAGGGCTTGAGTAAAGACAGGAAATGGTTTGATATTACCTGTTGTTACGTCTAGCTGCCAGTTACCGTTACCAACAGTGGTTGTGGAAGCCGCAATATTGGCTCCAGTAAGGTGATGGAGTTTAGCAATAAATTCGATACCTATGTTTCCGGCTGCAACATTACAGGCGTATAGCAGGAGTTGAGGTATAGCATGTAGAGTATTGAGTGAAGGAGAGAACCAAGTTTGCAAATCCCAGGCGTAGCGATCGAGGGTATCCAAACTCAGTTGGGCATTACCTAAATGAAGGCAGCCAGGAGTGCCGTGAGTAAAAAGATGCAGGCTCGTAATTTCTGGATACTGCTTTAGGGCTGCGGTAATTTGGGCAATGCCATCGCGCTTGGCATCGAGGATCAGGGTAGTTGCTCCTTCAGCAACTCCTGCGGCGAGGGTTTTGGGAAAATCTACACCAGAGTCGATCGCTACTAAGGTTTGAGTGGATCGAGGTGAGCCGTTTTGAAAGAAACTGCTCATCAGAGGACTGCTACTGGCAATGGGCTGTTCCAAGATAGTGACGTTAGGCGCGGTAGCAGGATACATGAGATAAGCTCCAGATTGCAGGATTGAATCAATGACAACTACCCTGATTGAATACATGGCAATGTTCTATAACTATTGTTTAAAAAGCCTTCAGAGTAGGCTTTTTAAACAGATAACAGCATGAAACATCATCTAGTAGACAGGAAAAATGAGTAGGAATATTTATTCTTTAGAAGAGTCTTAGCAGGAGCGTTCGAGTGTAAAATTTGTACTTAACTTACCCTAAAGCTAAAAGCATTAATGAACTAGGGGTTAACGTTAATATAGATGCCTTTACCTTCGTTGTACTAGGCATTTCAAGGGATTTTTGCATGCGATGGTAGAAGCAAATCGGTAGATTTACCAGTGCTATTTCTACAGAGCACGAATGTTAAATGCAACAAATTCACTCAGTGAAAACAGGGAGACTCTAAATACAGACGACAAGAAATGCTGGTCAATCTATCTGTCAAAAACAGAGACCGAGGGCGAGTATATACATTAGGGCATGGCAAGAACTTTAAGCAATCACAAAATGTTGAGGAGTGAGACTGCTAGTAGACACATTCGTTAATGTAGCGAGGGTGAAGAACGCCATGCCTGTGCCTGTGCCATCTGCATCTATCTGTATCTGCGTATCTGCCCCAATTTGCTCTATATTGATGGTTTGGCTATAGCGAGCGAAGGGTGTTTCACCTGCAAATCCAGACTTAGTGAAGATCAGGCGCAGGTCAATTAAGTCCTCTAGGGGGTTAAAATCAGTGATGAGATCGCCTTCTTGCAGCAAATCTGTAAATACAAACGTGTCTCTGCCAATCCCCCCCGTCAGCGTATCGCTGCCCGTGCCGCCCGTAAGGACATCGTCGCCTTGGCTGCCGACTAGAATATCGTTGCCACTATCGCCGTCGATCGCATCATTACCTTTGTCACCGCTAACACGATCGTCATTTGCTCCACCTTGCAGTCGGTCATTACCGTCGCCGCCGCTCAGATTGTCCTTACCGTTGTTGCCGTCTATACGATCGTTACCGTTGCCACCGTTCATGCGATCGTTGCCGCCCATCCCGTCATAAACATCGTTGAATTTTGTGCCCTTGAAGCGATCGTTTTTGCGAGTGCCATTAGTGCGAATTCCTGGCTTACCGCCTTTGAAACTGATTAGAGATATAGGAACGGCAGCTTCTTCGTGAATGATGGTAAGACCCAATTCATCAGTGATACTGGCACCATTGCGATCGGTAGCAGTCACCTGCAGATTCAGCAATCCGGCATCTTGGGGCAGGGATGTACCGCTAAAGATGTTTTGTATGGAATTGAATTTGAGCCATTCAGGTAGCGAGCGACCATCTGCCAGCGTCGCTTTCAGTGTTAGCGCATCGCCTGCATCGATATCATTAAACGTGGCTGTTCCCAAGGCTAACCGGAAAGGAACTCCCGCAATTAGCTTTTGATCAGCAATCGGATTGGCAACTGTGGGAACGTTGTTAACGATGATCGCAATTTCATCACTAGCAGATGTGTTGAGGCGATCGCTAGCCGTCACTTTAACTCTGACAACTCCAGAATCAGCAGGTTTAGGGGTACCGCTGAAAGCACCTTTGGTTGCATCAAACGTGAGCCAATTGGGGAGGGCGCTACCGTCAGCACGGGTTGCTACCAAGGTAATGCTGTCATCCGCATCAACCTCTTTGAACGTTGTGAAACTGAGCATTAAGCTGAATGGCTTGCCCGCAGTTGCAATCTGATCTGGATTTGCCGTAACCAGCATCGGTGCATCATTGGTGTTATTGACCGTTAGATTGAAGGTGGCCAAGCTGACATCTTCTTTGCCATCACTGACACTGATTATGATGTTACTATTAGTTCCAAAATGCTCATTTTTAGGCGTACCGCTGAGTTCACCTGTAGAGGTGTTGAACATTGCCCAGCTCGGTTTATTAGCGATAGAGAAAGTGAGAATATCCCCATCTACAGGAGTATCTATATCTGATGCGATAGGTATAAAGCTATAGAGCGCATCTTCATCTACCGTGAGCATAGGGACGCCCGAAATCACAGGTGCATCATTGACTGCGGCGATCGCCAGCGTTGTAGTTGTCCCTGTGACAGCATAAGTAACACCATCTGAGCCATTCCAGTTAAAGCTAACTATCCCATGGAAGTTCTGATCAGGCTTAAAACTAAGCTTGTCCAGTTCAAGAGCAGCAATCTTTTGATCGATCACTACATTTACGCTATCAAGTTGCAGCTTGCCGTTGCTGGGCAATGTTGTAACTTGAATTTCCTTGAGGCTGCGTCCGCCCACATCACCTGCCTGATTCAGTTGGCTGTCGGCATCAACATCAGTAAACTGGGCAATAAAGTCTGCTGCTGCAAAGGTGGCAACTGTATCTTCAGTCCCCATCTTACTGATTGGTGTAACTACTGGGGCATCGTTAACGGGAATAACGGCGATCGCCGCTGTATCGGTAGCTATGCTAAATGCCGTACTACCCCCGTTGACGCTAGTGTCTGCCTTAATACCGTTATTGCCGCTGGTTTGATCCCAAGCACGAAACGTGATGCTGTTGGTGATCATCCCATTGAAGTGGACAGTCGTCGGCTGAAAGTAGAGTCGAGCATTGATATTCAGCAGCAGGGCGCTGGTATCAGAGACATTTTCTAAGGCAAGCCAAGTGGTGCCAGTGGTACTGTAAAACCAGAGACCGTATGTGGCGTTAATTCCGGTAATAGCAATACCCGTTACTGACTTGGAGTCAGTATCCGTAACGTTGTTCTGTCCGGTACTGCCAATCAAGTCAACTATCTGGGAGACGAGAGTACCTACGGCACCCATAGGAGCTTGAGCATCCTCGTTAACCGAGTTAAACCGCACATCGGTATTGGCTAAGACAGGAGCACTATTAGATTGGTAGTAAAACAGATTGCCGTTATAGTCTCCGACTGCCAAATCTGGATCACCATCTCCATCTAAATCAGCAAAACTGGGACGGCTAGAGTCAAGCAGCTTAACGTAATCTAGAGGATGGTTACCGTCTGTTTGCTCGGTGAAAACGGGGACAGAGGCAGTTCCTGTATTTCTAAAGTAGTATAGCGTGCCGTCGTAGGCTCCAATTAGTAGATCCTGAGCGCCATCAACATCAACATCTGCAAGCGTTGGGCTACTATACTCTCCCACATCTATGGTATTAAAGGGATTATTGCTGCCCATCTGTTCAGCAAAGATTGGATTAGAGGCGGTTCCAGTATTTTTGAAGTAGTGAAGCTTACCGTCAGATGTACCAATAATGGCATCTCGATCGCCATCCCCATCAATGTCAGCAAAACTAGGTGCGGTTGCCGCCTCTAATGTCGCCCCATTGAAAGGACTGCTAGCGCCTACTTGGGGCGTGAACTGCGGGTTGGCGCTGACTCCATTATTGCGGTAGTACAGGAGCTTACCCGTTACTTCTCCCACAATGAGATCTTGGTCGCCATCGCCATCTAGATCAGCAAAGGTAGGATTGCTATTGTCGCCTACATCTACTCCGTTGAGAGGATTATTTGTTCCTGTTTGCCGGACAAATTGTGGATCTGTAACGCTACCAATGTTGCGGTAGTGAACTAATGTGCCGTTGACTTCTCCAACTAAGGCATCTAAGTCACCGTCATTATCTATGTCAGCAAAGCTAGGAGTGCTATTTTGTCCAACACCATTTTGAGTATTGAAAGGATTATTGGCATTGGGTTGGGGAAGATAAGTGGGATTCATGCTGCTGACGTGAGAAAATATGGCTAGGGTAAAAACAAAACAGAGTAACGATCGTCGTTACCCACCTAATTGAAATATTCTCAAGAGCAAGACAATGTGTCCTCGCCTTGAAATATGGCTAGAAGTTATCTGAAGGAACTAAGCTTGAGAAGCTGAAGGCTTAGAACTCTTTACAGTAAATCTTAAGCAAATGAGCTTGATAACAGATTGCCCTATTCCAGCAACAAGATAACGACTACTCAGCAGATTTATATTTTCTTATCAAAAGATTTATATTGTGACCTATCTGTCTTCTGAAGGCACAAGGGAAGAGGAGGCAATAATCAATGAAGCAAACCATGGCAATCGTTTCTTGTAACGGGATCAGGTTCTCAAGCTAAATTGTGAATGAGCAAAAAATGTGGCGCAATTCGTAAATTGATGGCGCAATCGGTTAACGCGGCTCTAAGTAAACGTTCCAACTTCTAACAGCTTGGGATGAGCTGTGTCTAAGCGGTAGTGGCTAGAAGTGGGCTAAAATCTTGAAGCACTTGTGTATTCTGGCTTTGCAAAACTGCGCCACTCATTCGCAAATTGTGCCAAATCTTTTGCTCATTCACAAGTTGACTAAACCGACCTTAGAAGCTCAACGAATGATTCCCTCAGACACGGAAGTTCGCAACCTTTGTTTATATAAAGGATATGACTATGATGAGGTGCGAGAGCTTGTAAAGGCATGGGGATATGTCGGACATATTCCCTTCCGTGATGAGCACAAACAGATCATTCATGACATTCCCAATTACAGGGCAAGACGATGGGTTGTAGAACGGACACACTCATGGATGAATCGATTTCGACGATTGTTAGTTCGTTGGGAGAAATATAAAGAAAACTATCTTGGGATGATCCATCTAGCTTGTGCATGCATTGCAATAAGAGCGATTCAGGTTTTCGGATAGGCTCTTAATATGCCTGAGTTGAATTGGTATTGGGGATACGTTACCACGCTAGGAGTGATGGCGATCGTGGCAGTTGGTATGGTTTTCTTTTTCTGGCGCAGAGGTTGGTTCAAAAGTTTTGCAGCAGTTAGGAGTAAGAGCAAACACCTGCAAAACGTGGGAGAAAGTAGAATAAATGGCTGCAACCCTGATTTTGTTGTAGGGTCTGGCGTAAATCGGGGTGAGTCACAACACTCCCCACAATACTTCAACATCATCTCTGCTTGAAAGCTGCGGGGTGAGTAACTCGTCAGTAGAATGAGGACTTGCCAAACGCTTGTTCCTTAGTTTTTAGGAGAACCAAGAATAGGTTAGAAGCTTGGGTAAATTCTTTGCTAGAAATCTCCTAAGATCCTTGTCAAGCTTCTGGCGCAAAAACTGTTAAAGCACAGACAATCGACCTAGCCTAGAATTGAGTTAGGCTCAGTGGGTCAGTCCTCTACTCTGCTGAGTTTAACTGAAGCTCACTGAACAGTTTCTGGGATGGCGATGATTGATTTTGTTGTGTGGGATAGCTTGCTGCACCAGTATGTAGATCAACAGGGACGAGTAGATTACCGCACCTGGAAAAGTCAGCAACCTCGGACGTTGGGGAATTGGTTGACGAGATTGGAGCCGTTAAACCTAGACCTAAATCTGACGCGGGATCAGCAGCTTGCACTCTGGATCAACCTCTACAATGCGTTCACGATTTCCATGATTCTGGAACATTACCCGATCGCCTCAATTCGACCTGTCGTTCTGGGAATTCCCAACTGGATCGCTTTTCTCTGGTTTTTCCAGCGCCGAGTCCACCGCTTCTCCAAGCAAACCTACAGTTTGGCTCAAATTGAGAACGAGCTGCTGCGAGAGCGTTTGCAGGAACCCCGCATTCATTTTGCGATTGTCTGTGCTTCCATTGGCTGTCCGCTGCTGCGCAATCAGGCTTATACACCGGAGCGAGTAGAACAGCAACTAGAAGAGGATATCTATCGCTTTGTCAACAATCCTAACAAAGTTCGTTACGATACCAAAACGGGGACGCTCTATTGCAGCAAGATTTTCAAATGGTATCGGCAGGACTTTCTGCAAGGGGCAGGCTCGATTCCTGAATATATTTGCCCCTATCGCAAAGACATCCCTTTGACTGCCTCAACCCCGATCGCCTACCTTGACTATGACTGGAACCTGAATCAGCGGACGTCATCGTAGAATTGCTTCAAGCGATCGGCAGAAACCCCAACTCCCCACAAGCAGCCAATACATAGGTAAATAGCCGTTGCTTTCCAGGCTCCCCACTGGGCAACCCGGCGATCGGAACTTTGCACAATGCGATTAACCTGACGAATTTGCCCTTTTTGCATCAAACGTAGGCACAAATCTCCATCCTCCATAATTGGCAGCGACTCGTTGAATCCACCGCAATCCCAAAAGTCAACCCGACGACAGAACATTACCTGATCGCCAAACAAGAGGCGTAAGCCTCGGAAGAATAAATGGGGTCTGAACAGCAACGGTGCATAGTAGGTTTTTAAGTAATTGTGCAATGAGATCCACCAGCGTGTTGTTTTTACTCCTGCCATTAGAGAAATGAAGCCGCCACAAGCAATAGTTGGGTCGGCTAAGGTTTGCTCAATCACGGCGATTAGATCATTCGGTACCCAGGTATCAGCATGGAGAAAACAGAGAATATCGCCCTTCGCTGACTTCGCTCCGTGATTCATTTGAACTGAGCGTCCAGGGCGATCGCTATTCAATACTTGCACCGCTGAAGATTCCGCGATCGCAACCGTTTCATCCCGGCTGCCTCCATCCACCACTAGGACTTCTGCGGGCAGCGGATCGAGTGCTGTGAGTTGCCGCAATGTTCGACCGAGACTGCTTGCTTCATTCAACGTGGGAATGATGATTGAAACGTGAGGCATTTTGCTTTCCTAGGATGAAGAGAGGGGAGAAATGGCGCGATCGTCCTTGATTAAATGCTATGCCTAAAGGCGATCGTGCTTTTCTAAAAGCGTTCCCCACACTACATTGTAAGGATGAACAAGCTGAGTGGGCTGCCCGTTATGAAAGAGCGGTCTCCGCTCATTTGACCATTGGAACAATCCTCCTTCGAGGTTAAAAACCTGACTAAAGCCAGCTTGATCAAGCTGTTGAGCAACTTTTGCACTCCGATAGCCCACTGAGCAATAGACGACGATCGGCTTGTCCTTCGAGACTTCTTTAAGCGTCGGTGCTGCGGTAAAATCAGAACCAACATCAAATTGTCTCGCGGCTGCAAGATGGCTGACTGTATACTCCTCTTCACTTCTTGTGTCCAAAATAAGTGGATGGAATTCTTTAGAGTCTCCTAATCTCTGGGCAAATTCTACAGTCGTCATTCGTTGGACGAACGGAAATTTGAGGCGGATGTATCCTTTGAGTGAATTAAAGATCAGCGATCGTCCAATCCGTGTCATTCTGATGTCAAAGCTTAGAATTTGCAGAGAGTGTGAGCGTCTCCCTCACATCTAATAAAAGCACAAATCATACTTCATATCCAGCAATGCCATAAACACTATGTCATCTTCCGTTCACGACGCATCAAGCAGCCCTAAACGCGGTTGTGTCCTTGCAACTGCAATTATCTGGGGTTGCTCAACTGGCATGTTGGGAATCGATCTTCTACTGTCAACAAGTGCCCAGAGTGGAACGGCGATTGCAATTGCGATCGTTGCTGCGGCTGCGGCGAGTACGATGACAGTCTGGCTATCTACTCAAAAATCCGCCTCAACGAAAGCTAAGGAATCCGATCTCGCGTAGGTTGTCTTCAGCAATGCCTGGTTAACACATAGCAGTATAGCCTAGACAGAGAAATCCCTCTAATGGTAGTCTGCCATACCGTCCTTAGGGCGCAGAATAAAGCTAACCAAGTGCTATTGGGAGACAGTTAGCGTTCATGAAAAAGATTCTGCTCCTGGGTTTGCTATTGGGATTAGCTGCCTGTAGCCATTCGTCCTCTCATGAAAAATTGATCAAAAGTCTGCAAACAATTCAGTCTTGAACGGCTACTGCTCAAATGGTTGGAGAGACTTGGCAACAAGGCACTGTTCCCAATGCTTATAAGGTCTAACCCCATCGCTTATGCCTTTTCCCGAAGAGATTCAGCAGTATCTTTGGCTCAAGAAGCTAGAAAGGAACTTTCAAAAGTATGACATCACTGTCTCATTATGATTTGTTTATTGTGGGTGGAGGCTCTGGAGGACTAGCTGCCGCTAGGCGAGCAGCAGACTACGGAGTACAAGTGGCGATCGCAGAACCAGCCTCGTTAGGAGGTACTTGTAGTGCCCGTGGTTGCATTCCTAAAAAGCTGATGGTTTATGCATCAGGCTTCTCTCAGCTCTTTGAAGATGCTGTGGGATATGGTTGGAGCAAGTCGGACTCTCAGTTTGACTGGCAGAAAATGATAGCGGCAGTCAACCATGAAGTGCAGCGATTGGACAAGCTCCATGCCGATTCTTTGAAGACAGCGGGAGTCAGCTTATTTCGAGCCAAAGCAACGTTTGTGGATAGCCACATGCTGGAGGTCAGGGGGCAGAAAATTACAGCCGATAAAATTCTAATTGCGGTAGGTGGAAAAGCCATCAAACCCGATATTCTGGGGATTGAGCATGCCCTAGTTTCAGACCAAATGTTTCATTTACCAGAGCAACCTAACCATTTGGCGATCGTAGGGGGTGGCTACATCGGCGTTGAGTTTGCGGGTATTATGCAGGGTTTAGGAACTCAGGTGACTCAAATCATCCGAGAGGATATGATTCTGAAGAAGTTTGATGAAATGATTCGTACTGAGGTGCAGAACGGTATGATTCAGCATGGCGTTCATTGCTTGACGAATACTGAAGTAACAAGCATTGAGAAGATGCCTGAGGGATTACAGCTAACACTCTCTAATTCATCGCATAAAATCGTTAATGCAGTTCTGTTTGCAACAGGGCGAACTCCTAATGTTGCTGAGCTACGATTAGAGAATGCAAAGGTTGAAATTGATCGACAGGCGATCGCAGTCAATGAATTTAGTCAAACTAACCAATCCCATATCTATGCGGTAGGCGATTGCACAAATCGCGTCCAATTAACCCCCGTGGCGATCGCCGAAGGAAGGGCATTTGCCGATACGGTATTTGGTAAGCGGCACTGTCGAGTTAACTACAATAACATCCCCTCATCGGTCTTTAGTAACCCTCAAGCCGCTTTTGTCGGGCTAACGGAATCCGAAGCTCAACAGCAGTTTGGAGTGGATAATGTTATCGCTTACTGTACTACATTCAAACCGTTATTCCATAGCCTGACTGACAGGGATGACACAGCTAGCATGAAACTGGTCGTTGATAAAAAGAGCGATCGCGTACTGGGGGCGCATATGGTTGGAGAATATGCGGCAGAAATTATGCAAATTGTGGCGATTGCAGTTACCGCAGGGCTGACAAAGGCAGATTTTGATGCAACAATGCCTCTGCATCCGACATCTGCAGAGAAATTTATAATGCTGTAAATGACGACAACGTTAGAAATATACTTTGAACCGTAGAGTGGTCTATGTTAGTGGTACTTTAATTCTGCATCTCAACTGACGTTGAAGATCTCTCTCTCATGAAAGAGTACGGTTTGAGAATCAATCGCTTGCCCTAATAAGGGCATTCTTCGACTTAGACAATATTTGACTTAACAATATTTGACTTATAAGTATAAGGAAAGATACGAACAATGACGACAGCTACCCATGATGAAAAAGTTACAAGACTGCGGGACCTAGTGAGAGATTGACTTTTGTATGCTGACAACGATCGCCGAAGATGGCAGTTTGCATAGCCGTCCTAATCAGTCAATGGCGAAATTGAACCCCATGGCGATCTCTGGTTTTTTACCTATGCTGATACTGCCAAAGTGACAGAAGTCGATCGCGTTGAACAGATCAATGTCAGCTTTTCTGCACCCGACAAACAGCGCTATGTCTCGATGTCAGGTACGGCAGGTTGGGTTGCAAAAACGCTCGAGTTCATCAAAGCTGCCACCAGTGACAAATCAGCGGATAGTGGTGAAAATGAAAAGCTCAACTTGAAATAGAAAACGATGTCTTACTGTTCTTGATAATTCCATAGCAAGCCACCATCGACGAAGAACGTTGACCCCGTGATGTAATCTGCATCCGCAGATGCCAAAAATGCGACCAGGGAGGCAACATCTTTGGGTTGTCCTAAGCGCCCTAGTGGAATGTTTTTAATAACTGTGTTGAGTTGATCAGGGTTATTCAAAAGCTCCTGATTAATGGGAGTTTCAATTGCTCCCGGTGCCACATTATTAATTGTGATGCCCAATGATCCTAGTTCTACAGCTAAGTTTCGCATCATCATCTTAACTCCGCCTTTACTAGCACAATAAGTTGTAAAGTGAGGAAAAGAAAGCTCTTCGTGAACAGAGCTAATGTTGATGATTTTGCCTGATCGCCCTGTCTCTCGCAAGTGTTGCACGATCGCTTGAGTTGCAAAAAACACGCCCTTCAGATTTACATTCATGACATTATCATAGTCTTCCTCTGTCACATCCCAGAAGTCACCCTGCTTTTCCAATCCGGCATTATTGACTAAAATATCGAGCTTCCCAAACTGCTGGATACCCTCAGCAACCATTCTACGGACATCCTCGACTGCTCCTAAATCTGCTTGAATCACATACCCTCTGCGTCCAGTGGCTTCAACCCCTGCTTTAGTCTCTTCTGCGCCTTCAGGGTGAGATCGATAATCGATAACAATATTGGCTCCCTCCTCAGCAAGGCGAATGGCGATCGCTTGTCCAATACCCTGACTACTGCCAGTCACTAAAGCGATTTTTCCTTCAAGCTTCATAGCATTCTCCTGTAAGGTAATAAGTTGTAATCTGAACAGCTTAGATGAGTGATGCAATGCTGCCTTGATTAGTGACTTCCTGATGCTGTAATTCCAATACGGTTGCCCAAGGCAAGACGACCAACCAAAGCAGTCCATCCAGTTTGGTGACTGGCTCCTAACCCCCGTCCTGTATCTGCATCAAAGTATTCGTTGAACAGTATTAAATTTTGCCAGTTGGGATCATCACTGTAGCGTCTCTCCTCACCCTGCCAAGGACATCGCCTCCTATCATCCGGCATAAAGAGTCGCCCTAATCGAGTGCTAATCTCCTGTGCCACTTGCTGCAAGTTCATTTGCCGTCCTGATCCAGTCGGGCATTCTACTTGCAAAGAATCACCATAGAAATGGTAGTAGCGTTCAAGCGCTTCAATAATCAGATAGTTGAGCGGAAACCAGATAGGACCACGCCAGTTAGAATTGCCGCCAAACGTGTCGTTGGTCGATTCACCGGGTGTATACTCAACGCGATATTCTTGTTCATCCACCCAGAATGAATAGGGATTGTCTCTATGAATTTTAGAGAGTGATCGAATTCCGTAGGGCGACAGAAATTCATTTTCATCGAGCAGGTAACGTAACACTTGCAGCAGGCGATCGTGAGTGGGAATCGAGAGTAAGCGACGCTCATGCTGAGGGTCTTCGCGTAAGCAAGAAATTTGCTGCGCCAACTCTGGACGATTTTCTAATAACCAGTGCATTCGTTTAGAAAAATCTGGCAACGCATCCATGGCAGATTGATCTAGAACCTCAACGGTGAGCAGCGGTAGCAATCCCACCAGCGATCGCACCCGCAGCGGTACTGCTTTCTCTCCATCAGCAGCTTGATTTTGGCGCAACTGATCGTAGTAAAAGCCATCCTGTTCATCCCACAATCCTGTGCCGTCAAAGGTATTGATAGCGCTAGAGATGGACATAAAGTGTTCAAAGAATTTCGAGGCAAGGTCTTCATAGGCTGCATCTTCTGAAGCTAACTCCATTGCCATTGCCAGCATTGTGCTGCAATAAAATGCCATCCATCCGGTCGCATCGGCTTGCTCCAACTGTCCATCCACAGGCAAGGGATGAGAGCGATCGAATACACCAATGTTATCCATGCCTAGAAAGCCTCCTGCAAAAATGTTCTTGCCTGCAGCATCTTGACGATTTACCCACCAGGTAAAGTTAATCAGCAATTTTTGAAAGACACGGGCTAGAAACAGGCGATCGCGCTGACCTTTGGGAGCCGTAAGCTTGTAAACTCGCCAACATGCCCACGCATGTACCGGAGGATTGCTATCAGAAAAGCCAAACTCATAGGCAGGCAGTGCCCCATTCGGATGCATGTACCACTCGCGCAGCAACAAAATGAGCTGCTGCTTGGCAAAATCTGGGTCGATCTTGGACAGGGGAATCATGTGGAAGGCGAGATCCCAGGTCGCGTACCAAGGATACTCCCACTTATCGGGCATGGAAATAACATCGCGATTGTACAAATGCTGCGCCCAATTGTGATTAAGTCCCGGTCGAGCAGGCTCAACAGGATAAGTTGGATCGCCTGCTAGCCAATCCGCCACGCTGTAGTGGTAAAACTGCTTTGACCACAACAATCCGGCACAGGCTTGACGCACAACCTGGCGTTCCTCAAACTTCAGGCTTTCAGGAAGAGCGGCGTAAAAGGCATCCGCTTCCTGAAGCCGCTGTTCAAACAGTCGATCGAATCCCTCACCAAACGCGGCTTTTGGAGCATTATCTTGAGCAAAGAGCCGCAATTTTAGCGTGACTGTAGCTCCTGCGGCAATCTGTAGGGGATAGTGTACGGCGGCTTTGGTACCGATCGCTTCTGGATTTACCGCCGCTGTTTGTCCTTGCACCAGATAGCAGTGAAAGGCATCCTTGACATAAGGGCTAGCATTTGGCGTATTGTATAATTTCTCCGTGTTAGTCTCGTTGTCGGTAAACAATAGCTTTACCGAAGTATCTCCGGGTAGCGGTTCAGTGACCAGATGAAATTGCCCTAGAGTTGAATGCTCTGCGATTAGCCCTGCGTCATTGCGCTCAATCCTTGGCTTTGGCTCATACCCTTCGCCTGTACGCCCCCAAGACCAAGTGTTCTTAAACCATAGAGTTGGCAAGATGTGAAGTGGAGCAGCTTGGGCACCGCGATTGGCGATCGTCACCCGGATCAAAATATCATTAGGACCAGCTTTGGCGTACTCGACGAATACATCAAAATAATGATTCTCATCAAAAATGCCCGTGTCTAACAGCTCATACTCGCGCTCTTGCGGGCTGCGGCGCTGGTTTTCTTCGACTAGCTGCACGTACGGAAACTCAGCTTGCGGATATTTGTACAGCGCTTTGCAGTAAGAATGAGTCGGAGTCGCATCAAGGTAAAAATAACACTCTTTTACGTCTTCACCGTGATTGCCTTCAGTGTTACTCAAGCCAAACATCCGCTCTTTCAAAATCGGGTCGCGTTCATTCCACAGTGCAATTGCAAAGCAAAGCCGTCCTTTGCGATCACACAATCCCAACAGACCATCTTCACCCCAGCGATAGGCACGACTGCGAGCCTGATCATGGGGAAAGGAGTCCCAACTTAACCCCTCAACTGAGTAGTCTTCGCGTACTGTGCCCCATTGCCGCTCAGAAAGATAGGTTCCCCAGCGCTTCCAGTCTTGCTCCCGTCGTGCGTCTTCTGCTAAACGTTGAGACTCATCACTGAGATTGTTGTCTGTCATGTCATCTTTCAAGTTTTGCGAATCAACGAATGCATTTAGGATAAAGTATTACTCGCTGCCTGCACATATTCTGTATGTATAAGATAATTTCAATTCACGATTTTCAGTCTGTTACAGAATGCTCAGCAAAGTTGCACTATCGTCCCCGCCGCGCAGATTCACCGGATTTGTAGAAGCAAGTCACCAACCTTTGGCAAAGCCGGAGGCTTGAAGATGGAGCCGCTCAAAGCGGCTTGAACCTACCACTCATCGCTGAGTCGCATCTGCTCAATGCGTTGATCTTCCGCTTCTTGTCGTTGGATGTATTGCCGCACGATTGCTTCTTCCCGTCCCACGGTTGATACGTAATACCCCCGCGCCCAGAAATGTTGCCCCACAAAGTTCTTCCGCTTCCCTCCATAGTTACGCGCAATCGCAATGGCACTCTTGCCCTTGAGGAATCCCACCACTTGAGAGACCGAGTACTTCGGTGGAATCAAGATCAGCATATGCACATGATCTGGGCACAAATTCCCTTCTTCGATCCGGCACTCCTTCTGCCGCGCCAGTTCATGGAATACATCCCTCAAATACTGCCGTAGCTCTTTGTACATCGCTTTGCGCCGATACTTGGGGATGAATACCACATGGTATTTGCACTCCCACTTCGTATGACTTAAACTGCCTGTGTCTTTCATGAGTCTTCTTTGCACCAACCCTTCCTTAGTTGATGTTAAAGAGACTCTTTCCTACCTTCCGATCTCTGTCAAACTGCGACTCCCGCAACCATCAAACTTTGGGAGTCTCCCAGCAGATCTGGGGGGTTACCCGACTGAATTATGAAGAAACGTGTGCGTTTACCCTAAGATTGCGCATCAACCGCTTGCACTTTTTCTCAATACCTCTCATCAAAATACGCCTGCCATTACCCTAAACAGGGCTGACCGCAGGCGTATCGAGTTGGGACTGCTCGTCTTTAAATTTGCTGAATTCGCTCAGGCTGCAATACTATCTATTTCTACCAGAGTCAACCAGCACAGCCAGTCCAATGTCCTGAGCCTGGGGTAACTTCCTTCAAACAAGCTCCCTGTAAATTGACTCCATTGAGGGAAGCACCTTTAAACACTCGTTCATCCGAGCTGTACCTTGATAACAATTCACGCGCGCTGTCTACAGGTTGATTGAACATAATCCTTTTGCGGCGAGACTGTGCCGCGTTTATAGGCTAATACTTCATTATGTGTTGATCTATACGAATGAACGATCTTGTAAAAGGTGAGAGGCTGCTGTTAGCCTCAGCAATTTGGTCTGCCTGCCTGAGAGAAGTGGTTGAAAGCTAGACGAGGCATGGCTTTACCATTCTGCCTATAGTTTCTGATCTCCTTCTGAACTTCAGACTTAACGATTTTACATAGAACAGCGTTCGCAGGTAGTCCGACATTCACTCGGTCGCAACAGTATCTGAGATTATCGCTCAGATCTAAGTACAGGACAAAAGTTGCAGAACGTGAAAGAACTCATCGGTAAACAGCTC
>NZ_JCACIN010000060.1:0-42359 GCF_059504425.1 Drouetiella sp. | reverse complement strand
ATTACAACCGCGCCATTGCCAGTCTTCAGCGCCAGATTAGCAACTACCCTGACGGCAACCTGGCAGATACTCCCTAGAGACCTATGCCGCCGCATAACAAGTCTGAGCTGACCCATCAACCTGAGCTGCCAAGCCATAGGTCTGAGCTAACGATCGCCGAGCTGGCTCAGATCATGCAGGTGGTGATGCGATTTGGCACTCTGATGTTGCGCTGCGGCACGGTGAGCTTTCGCGTAGAGGAAGCCATGCGGCAGGTGGCGATGACCCTTGGGGTAGAGCGACTGGATGCTTTTACTACTCTGACTGGGATTACGGCGTCGGCGCATTGTGGCGCACTGCACTACACGCAGGTGGCGCGAATTTACAGCATCGGAGTGAATATGAGCCGTCTGAGCGAGGTAGAGTTTCTCTCTCAGCACATTCCCGCTGACGCGACTCCGAGCAGCCTCATGGCGACTCTGGATAAGATCGAGTCCCACCCGTCTCTCTACTCTCCTCCGCTGACGGTGATGGCGGTAGCGATCGCCTGCGGGGCTTTTTCGGGGCTAAATGGGGGAGGTACGGCAGAGTTTATGGCGGCAACAGCGGCGGCAGGCATTGGACAGTGGGTGCGAATGCGTATTAATCGTAGGTATCTCAATCCGATCGCCATTACGGTCGTGTGTGCGGCGATTGCTACGCTCCTCTGCAACTTTGCCCTAAAGAGTTTGATTTGGCTTGGGTTAGAGTCTCAGACCCAAGACTCTGCTTTCCTGGCGGCTGTATTGTTTCTGGTTCCCGGTATGCCGCTGGTGACTGCTGCCTTAGATTTGGTGCGGCTCGATCTGCTTTCGGGTATGTCGCGGGTGATGTATGCGTTATTGCTGCTTGCCGGAGGGGCGTTTGGTATGATGCTGGGCATGTCGCTGGTAGGTCTAAGTCTCACCTAGTAGCTCCGTCTAGTAGCCTCTCCCCATTCAGGTTCTTGCAATGGATTTTTTGCTAAATGCCTTGCTTAGCTTCGTTGGCACTTTGGGTTTCGCTATTCTTTTCAATACGCCCCGCAACGCGCTGTTTATCTGTGCGGCGATCGGCATGGGTGGACATCTGCTGCGCCTGACAGCAGAGAATTTGGGCATGGGCAGCATCAGCGCCACGTTTCTGGGCGCTTGTTTTGTGGGGCTGGTGGGAATTTTGCCTTCGCGATCGCTCCATCTACCGCTTGTGCTGTTTTCGCTGCCTGGGATCATCTGCATGGTACCTGGCACCGTGGCGTACAAGGCGCTTGTGTACTTTCATCGGGGAGATCTGTCGGCAGGATTGCAAGGCACGATTCAGGCAGGATTTAAGGTGGGGGCGATCGCCGCTGGCATTGGCACCGCCCGCATTCTCACCGATGCAGAGTGGGGATTTGAGCGCCGCGTGTGATTGTCTAGGCAGATTCTACGCCGTTTGAGGTTGAATTAGAATTGTCCATGCTAAAGCTGTCTATGCTAAGGCTGTTCAGGCTAAAGCTGTCCATGCAGAGAGAAAGCTAGGTTCTCAGCTATTTGGCAAACCCAAACATAAATCTGGTTGTCTCTAGGCGATCGCATGGCACACTAGCTAAAGCACTTGTCCAACTCCTTGATCCAGCTCTGTGAACTGTGAGTAACCCCTTAGCCCACTTATCTGATCCTCTACTGAATTCTTCATCAGCTGATGGTGCTGCCACCCAGAGCCGCAAGGCAGACCATCTGCGGGTTTGCTTAGAAGATGATGTGCAGTCTCAGCAAACGACTGGATTTGAGCGATACCGCTTTATGCACTGCTGCTTGCCAGAACTCGATCGCAGTGAAATTGACCTCTCCACGCGCTTCTTGGGTAAGACTCTGAATGCGCCGCTGCTGATCTCATCAATGACGGGGGGTACAGAGCTGGCGCAAACGATTAACTATCGGCTGGCAGCCGTGGCACAGCACTACAAAATTGCCATGGGCGTAGGATCTCAGCGGGTGGCGATCGAGAATCCGCAGGTTGCCGCAACCTTTGCCGTGAGATCGCTAGCGCCAGACATTCTCCTGTTTGCCAATTTAGGCGCCGTGCAGTTGAATTACCACTACGGCATAGAAGAATGTCAAAGAGTCGTCGATAGCCTGGAAGCCGATGCCCTGATTTTGCATCTGAATCCGCTCCAGGAATGTGTGCAAACTCAAGGCGATACCAACTTTCGGGGGCTGCTAGGAAAAATTTCCCGCTTGTGCGAGAAGCTGCCCGTCCCGGTGATTGCCAAAGAGGTGGGCAACGGTATCTCGGCTAGGATGGCTCAAAAGCTCATTGAAGTAGGCATCAGCGCGATCGATGTTGCTGGGGCAGGCGGCACGTCTTGGGCAAGGGTAGAAAGTGAACGCGCTCAGGATGAACGTCAGCGGCGGCTGGGCAAGACCTTTGCTGACTGGGGAATTCCAACCGCCGAGTGTATTACCGAAATTCGGGCGATCGCCCCTTCCCTTCCCCTGATTGCCTCTGGCGGTCTGCGTAACGGGCTAGATGGCGCTAAGGCGATCGCTCTAGGAGCCGACCTCGCCGGACTGGCACTGCCTTTCTTACAGGCCGCCGCCGACTCTGAAGCAGCGCTGCATACCCTCATGGAGGCTCTAACCGCAGAGCTTGCCACCGTGATGTTTTGCACCGGAAGTCCGACACTGGCGGGGTTGAGACAGCCCGGTGTGTTGCGGGTACTATGAGAGTGATCGGGGAGAGTGATCTGGCAATATCAGCCGCTGCAATTTGCTCCCTGCACCCCCACCCCACTTGATTAATAAATGCGCGACTTCTTCAAATATACGTTTGCGACCCTAGCGGGAATTGTTCTGTTTTGTACGCTAGGCATTGCTGGACTGACGGCGCTGTTGGTGACGATCGCCTCTAGCAGCAGCAGCACAGAACCCCAGGTTGAAGCAGACTCCATTCTGACGTTTGACCTATCCGAAGAGATTACCGACTCCAGCGCTGCGTCAGAACCCAGAGCCATCATTGGGGCAGCGCTATCGGGTGGTAGCCGTAGCTCTATCCCGCTACGAACGGCGATCGAAGCTATCCGACGTTCTACCACAGACGATCGGATTAAAGGGCTATTGCTGTATGGCAGTATTCAGCCTACGGGTTCTGGCTTTGCCACCTTACAAGAAGTGCGGCAAGCGTTAGAAGCCTTTCGTCAATCGGGGAAGCCAATCTTTGCCTATGATGACGTGCAGTGGCAAGAGAAAGATTACTATCTCGCTTCGGTGGCGAATACGGTGCTGCTCAATCCCAGTAGCCTACTAGAAATTAATGGCTTCAGCTCTGAAAGCACCTTTTTTGCGGGGGCACTGGAAAAGTATGGGGTGGGCATTCAAATTTTGCGGGTAGGCAAGTTCAAAGCTGCCACTGAGTCGCTGACGCGATCGCAAAGCAGCCCGGAAGCCAAGGCGCAGACTCAGGCTCTGCTCACCGATCTCTGGAATGAGTTTGCCACTGCGGCGGCTAAAAGCCGGAAGCTAACCCCGCAGAAGATGCAGGAAATTGCCGATCGCCAGGGATTGCTGATGCCAGAGGAGGCAAAATCTGTGGGCTTAATCGACAAAATTGCCTACGAAGACGAGATCGTTGCCGAGCTTCAGGGGTTGACGGGACAAGAAAAAGGCAGTGAAACCCTGAGACAAATTGATTTGTCCAACTACGCGGCGGCTACATCCTCTGCTCGGCAGTCCTCCAGCAATCAAGTTGCCGTTATCTATGCTGAGGGAGATATCGTCAGCGGTGAAGGCGGCACCGGACAAATCGGAGGCGATGCTCTGGCAAGGCTGCTTCGTAAGCTGCGCCAAGATGACAGCACTAAAGCCGTAGTGCTGCGGGTCAACAGTCCGGGAGGCAGCGCTACGGCATCGGCTCTGGTGGCGCGAGAAATGTCGCTGACCCAAGCCAAAAAACCTGTCATTGTTTCGATGGGCACCTACGCGGCATCGGGCGGTTATCAGATTTCCGCCAACGCTAGCCAAATTTTTGCCTCACCCACGACCATTACCGGATCGATCGGCGTATTTGGAGTTTTGCCCAACGTCCAAGGCATCAGCAACAGCAACGGTATCACCTGGGACACGGTCAAGACTGCGCGTCTGGCGGATGGTGACACCGTTTCGCGCCCCAAAACCCCAGAGGAGCTGGCGATCAGTCAGCGAGTGGTCGATCGCATCTACGATCAGTTCATTAGCCTGGTGGCAGAGTCGCGTCGCCTGCCTAAAACAAAAGTTGCCGAAATAGCCCAAGGTCGCGTCTGGTCAGGGCTACAGGCTCAGAAAATTGGTCTGGTCGATCAGCTAGGCGGGTTAGAAGATGCCATCAAAGCTGCCGTCAAAGCGGCAAACTTGTCGGACGACTGGCAAATTGAAGAATATCCTAAGCCACGATCGTTTGAAGAGCAACTTGGCAAGCTTTTAGGCACTTCAACTCGCGCCACTACGCCTGTTGACCCGCTGACCCAGCAGATGGAGAAATTGGGCAAAGATCTAGAAATCCTGCGATCGATGAACGATCCGCTTGGAGTTTACAGCCGTCTGCCGTTCAACTCCGATATCCGTTAGCCTCTCATGCGCCTCTAGGGGGCAGGTATGGGTGGGGGCATGACTGCGCCAGTATCAGGCATATCAGAAGCCGCGCCAGTGTCAGGTGCGATAGGCTCACTTTCTGCTGCCCCTGAAGGAGTTGCCTCATTGGGGTCACTTGCCTCACTGGGGTTACTTACCTCTGGGGCGGTGCTCGATCGCCCACCCACCGATTGGTTCAGATGATCATAAACTGTGCCAGCCATCTGCCGAATCAGCTCTTGAGCACGATCGTCGTTGTGGGGGCGCTTCACCATGAGAGTAATGGCATAACGCTTGCCGTTCGGCATATCAATAATGCCTGTATCGCCCACCAGAGAGCCAATGTCGCCTGTCTTGTGAGAGATGGTGCTGCCTTCCCCTAGAGAGGTGGGCAGCAGCGTGTCTGTGATAGTATCCTGCATAATGTCGAGAGCACGATCGCGAGATTTCATCGACAACAGCTCTCCTTGACTCAGCATCGCCATCAGCATTGAAAGCTCTTTAGGCGAGGTGGTGTTTGTGCCTGTTAAATCGGGCAGAAGTTGACGAAGAGTCGTTTGCTGCAAGCCCCATTGACGGAATCGCTGGTTTACCACCTCCATGCCGCCCAAACGCCGAAGCACCATATTGGTTGCTGTGTTGTCGCTAGTGATGATCATGTTGCTGATCGTTTCCAGCACCGTATACTCCGATCCCACCGGAGTATACTGCATGTCTCCAGAACCTTCTGCCAGATCAACCTGCTGTAAAACTAGCTTTTCATTCAGCCGTACCCGACCCGCATCCACATCTTGCAGTAGCGCAATCAAAATCGGCACTTTAACCATGCTGGCAGCAGCAAAGCTAGAGCTACCGTTGAGGCTAAAGTAATCGCCTGTGTCCAGATCCACCAAAAATGCCCCTGGAATTAAGTCTTCGCTTTCCTGAGCCATGGGCAAAATTTTGGGCGTGAGTCCGGTGAGTTCCTGCCCTTTGGCAAGCAGAGTTGCAGCGGTCGATCGCCCTCCAAGGTCGCCGCCACCAGAACCGCCGCCCAAAGAAGCAGAATTAGCCCGCTGAGTTGCTAACGCCGAAGGATGAATTGCAGGGTTCCAGATTGACAGCACCGTTCCAGCGATCGCGCCCACGCCCACCCCCAGAATCAACAGGCGTACTAAGTGCAGTAAGGGCGGAGTTGGACGGCGATCGCGCTTCTCTCTGGGCTTACGTTGGAAGTTCGCATCTCGATCTGTTTTGCCCTGTCTGGCAGCCACTTTGGCTCTGAGGGCAGCTGTTCCAGGCTCACCCCCCGGTGCGGCAAGACTGTCTGTGGAAGACCCTACTGACCCACGCATTCCCGATCGCGGCTGATTTTTAGAACGGATAGACTCTCGTCTTGGATCATCCCTTAGCTCTCTGAAAATAGAAGTCCTAGAGTCTGAACTATTGGAATGGCGATGGGTTGCTCCACGCTGAGTGCTCAAGGGCTGAAATCGCGCCCGATCCAAAACGGCATCACGCCCTCTTCCCTGGGGTAATTGCTGCTGCGGTGGCTGCGGGGGGGAAGACCGACGACGGGCTGCACGGCGCCGCTGCGACTCTCTTGGATGACTCGATTCCAGCACAGATGATACCTCTAACACAACTGACTCTTAACACCACCAGCTCTTGTAGTGAGCGATACCCAGCTCTTGTAGTGAGCAATACTATGTGACGAGCAATACCCTGTAGTGAGCAATACTAGACAGGAAACTGCTAAACCGCATATCTCCTCTCAGCCTCACCCAAATTTTCTTTCAGAAACAGGCTGTCTATTTTTAGCAAGCTTGCTGACTTCTGGCAAGAACTTGGAGCCGCTAGTGCGGAAAACAAGTTTTATGAAGTAACTCGCCCTAAAGACTAACGGATCTCCGGTATTGCAGAGAAAGGCTTTACAAAACTTCAAAAATTTAGACGATCGCCTAAACGATACTGCAATCGATCAAAAAATCAGGATTTTCGAAGACTCAAGTTATGCTGATGAAAATAATAAGCTCACTGAATTAAGTCCACTGAATACCTTGCCACTCTCACGCTGAAGTTAGGCTATGCCGAATCTATTCCGCAAATTTGGGCTTAGGAGCGATCGCCCCTACCTCGCCAATCTTGACCTGAATCATCCCTATCTCACCAAACTGACGCTGTGGTTGGGGATTCCGGCAATGCTGTTGCTGCCCAGCGGTTTGGGGGTATGGGCAGTCGCTCAGCTTTTTGGCTTACCAGAATTGCCTAAGTGCCTGACGGTTTCCTGGACAGACGACAACCCGGCAACTCGCCTGTACTGTGCCGAAATTAGCGCCGATCGCTACACGCCTCAAGACTTACAGGAGGCGATTCAACTTGTCAGTTCCATTTCTCACGATCATCCCCTGCGCCCTGAATCCGATCGAATGATTCAAAAATGGTCAGCCAATCTGTTGCAGTTGGGAGAAGCAGCCTATCAAGACGGCAAACTTGAGGAGGCACTTAGCATTGCCGAGAAAATTCCAGACAATGTGCGCACCCGCACTCTAGCGATCGATCGGATGCAGAAATGGCAAGACACCTGGAAACAGGCAGAAGAGCTTTATGAAGAAGCCCAAACTAAGCTGCAAGATAGAAACTGGTTTGGTGTCATGGTCTCTGCTAGACGATTGCTAACCCTGGACAATCGGTATTGGGCAACGACCCAACATCAAGAGCTAATGCGGCAATTGCAGGTTGCCAAAGAAGGCTCTGAAAAACAGATTCTTGCTCGGCAGAAGTCGAAGCCCCTCTCTAGCCCTGCGCAAAACTTTTTGGCTCGGATCAATCAAGAGCAGACCGCCGAAGCTAAAGCGCATCTAGGAAAAGCCAGGAGCCTTGCTAGTCAGGGAGATTCGGCAGCGCTGCAATCAGCGATCGGTGAAGCCCAGCAGGTCATTTTTGGGAGTGATGGTTATGAAGAAGCCCAACAGCTAATTAGTAGATGGCGGCAGCAAGTTGAGGTGATAGAAGATCGTCCTCATCTCGATCGCGCCATGGCTTTAGCCAGCAAGGACAACGAGGCTGATTTACAGGCAGCGATCGCTGAAGCCAATCAAATTAGCTGGGGACGAGCACTCTACGACGAAGCCAATAGCCAGGTCGAGCGGTGGCGCGATCGCGTTTTTGAGCTAGAAACTGCCGCCCGTAACCAACAGCTTAATGAAATGTCCAGAAGCAGTGAATTAACCGGAGGCGGGTCGGCAAGCTCCTATCAGCCAGCTTCTCTGCCTGCCCAGCCCAGCCCAGCAGAAATAGAAGGCGATCGCTCTGCGGTAGAGCCGATCCAGAATGAGCCAATTAACCAGTTTCCTGTCGATTTACCGTCTGCCTCTCCCATTGCCCAACCCTGATCTCAATTACAGCTGTCGCCAGTTTGCTTAGAATATTTTGGGTGGGGCGCGAAGCGCCCCACCCAAAATGTCCCCGTCCTAACCGCCTTAGCGGTTGCTCTGGAAAAGAGTGCCAATTCATGCCAATTCATAAAAAGGCGCATGGCACCCTTTTCTGACGAGAAGGGCGCTGCTGATTCTAGGGATGAGGCATTGCCTCATTGCTTGACACGGTAGCTGCTGACAATCTTCTCAGCGTCACTGTTGTAATCTTGGTAGGACTTATTCACACCAAACAAATTGAGGATATAAATCGTATCGCCGCGTTGCTCAACAAAACTCACGGCATCTAGCGCATTTCCCTGGGGGTCTTTGCCCGTCCAATCGACGCGAATACTGCCATCTGGCTGCTGCTTGGTTTCTTGCCACTCCAGCTCTTTCAGCCGCTTTTCATACTCATCCTTGAGAGCTTTTTCAAGCTGCTCAGTCGTTAGCTTATTGCCCTGAGCTGCGCCAAAATCTACAGAACCGCCAAACCCCTGATCTTCAGAGACGAAAGCCAGTCCGCTGCCTGTCTCCTGATAGGTATAGCCTTTAGGGAAGGTGATTTCAAACAAGTCGCCTTGTTGCTTATAAACCTGTCCATCTGTGGTAGAAGCCGTGACGGATGGAGAGGGAGTCGCCGAGGCCGCTAATGAAGGCGTCGGTGAGGCAGAGGAATCTGAAGAAGGCTGACCTGCGGGCGTACTGCTGGCAGTGCTTGTGGCTTTGCCGCAAGCAGAGAGCATCAAGGCTGCAAGCACCATGAGGGAAGCAAAACGTAAAGCGTATTTCATTCAAAGAGCCGTTTTTCTAGAGTGATTGTATGGTGAACATCCCTCAGTCCATTAATTTATGCGGAGGTCACTGGTTCAAATCAGGACGCTGGATTTAGGACATTGGGGAAAGCTGAATTTCCTATCCCCCGTCCTAACCGATCCGGGTTCAGATTGTCACCCGTTTTTAGACGGACTTATTAGACCTCTTGCCAATCAGAATTTTTGGATTAGGTTTGGCGGAGGCGTAGCCCCCGCCAAACCTAATTTGCAAGAAGTCTATTAATCCATTTAGCCCAGAACAGGCAGCGATCGCCTACCCTTCTTCACCGGAAAATTCTGGCTTCAGCAGCGGAAAGGCGATCGCATCTCGGATACTGGCACAATCGCAGAGCAGCATCACAAGGCGATCAATGCCCATGCCCATGCCCATGGTCGGCGGCATCCCGTATTCTAATGCCGTCAAGAAGTCTTCATCCACACCTTGTGCCTCCAGGTCTCCGGCAGCTTTACGATCGGCTTGTGCCTCCAACCGTCCGCGCTGATCGATTGGATCAGTCAACTCAGAGTAGCCATTTGCCGTTTCTCGCCCGACGATATACAGCTCAAACCGCTCTACTAATCCTGGCTTGCTGCGATGCGGCTTTGCCAGAGGCGAGACCTCAATCGGGTAATCGGTGACGAAAGTTGGCTGAATCAGCGTTGTCTCTACCTTTTCTTCAAAGGTTTCGCTCAGCAGTTTGCCGATCGACTGACATTTCTCTACATTGGGCACTCCCACCTGCTGAGCGGCAGCCCTGGCAGACTCTAGCGTCTCAAACTGGGTGAAATCTAGTCCCGTATGCTCTTTCACTAGGTCATGCATAGTGACTCTGCGCCAGGGGGGCGTGAGGTCGATCGGCTCTCCTTGATAGGTGACTTGCAGCGTGGACAGCACATCTTGAGCCGCAGCAACAATGATTGCCTCCGTCAAAACCATCATGTCGTTGTAGTCACCGTAGGCTTGGTAAACCTCGATCGAGGTAAATTCTGGATTGTGGCGGGTAGAAATGCCCTCGTTGCGGAAGATCCGCCCCATCTCGAACACTTTCTCAAATCCGCCGACGATTAGCCGCTTCAGATGCAGCTCAGTCGCAATCCGCAGATACAGCGTCATCTCCAGCGTGTTGTGGTAAGTGATAAACGGACGCGCATCGGCTCCGCCTGCCTCACTCTGCAAAATTGGCGTTTCGATCTCGATAAACCCCTGGCGATCGAGATAACGCCGAATCGCTGCCGTAATCAGCGCTCGCTTGCGAAAAGTGTTCCGCACTTGAGGATTGACAATCAGATCGACATAGCGCTGGCGGTAGCGCTTCTCTACATCCGTAATGCCATGCCATTTGTCGGGCAGGGGCAGCAGCGACTTGGTAAGAATGGCGTACTGACTAACGCTGACCGAAAGTTCGCCCTTGTCAGTGCGCTTAATAGAGCCTTTCACGCCCAAGAAGTCGCCCATATCGGTTAGCTGCTTTAGGTGATCAAACGCGGCTGGGTCAGTATCTGACATCTCCGCTTCAATCTTCTTTTTGTCGAGATAAAGTTGAATCGTGCCTGTCTCATCTTGCAGCGTAAAAAACGCCAGTTTGCCAAATACCCGCCGGATGAGGATGCGTCCAGCGATCGCTACCTCTACCGCAGCCTCTTCGCCATTGGGCAGGTCAGAATACTGAGTCTGCAACTCTGCGGCGCGATGGGTAATTTCCCAGCGATAGGCAAATGGCGTAAACCCAAGCTGGCGCAATTGTTCAACTTTTTCAAGGCGAGTGGAGCGGAGATCGTCAGAAGACATGGCGAGAGAGTAAAAGTAAATGAGTAGAAATTAGCTCTAAAAATCCTAGTCCTGCTGATGGGCAAACTGGTATGCCCCGATCGCCCCCAAAACGATCGCAGCAATCAGCAGAATTGGAATGGAGTACCAGGGAAACTGGCTAAGCGGCTGAAACACGGCAGCTCTCAAGCCCAGGCTGGTATAGGTCAGCGGCAGCAGATACACGATAAATTTGAGCGCAGTCGGTAAGGTGCTGGGATCAAAAAAGGTGGCTCCCAAAAAGGACATCGGCACAATCAAGAAGTTGTTGAGCAGTCCCACGCCCTCTAGCGATTTGACGTTCAGCCCGACAATAACGCCTAGCCCCGAAAAGACAGCGCAGTTCAGCACGAGCAGCAGCAAAAACAGCGGACTCACAAAGCCGAGGTTTTGGGTGAAGGCGATCGCAATCACCAGCACTGATGCTGAGGTCAATAGCCCCCGCACCACTCCTGCCATCATTTTGCCGAGGAACAGCGCCAAAGGATGCACAGGCAGCAGCAAAATCTCTTCAAAGGTTTTGGAGTAGAGCCGCTCACCGCAGATGGAGAAAGTAGTGCCGCCAAAACTAATGGTCATGGAGGACAGCGCCACCATTCCGGGCAAAATGAACTGGAGGTAGCTATCGCCGACTGGAGGCTTAACGTTCATGGCATTGCCCAGCCCCAGCCCAAAGCCCAAGATATAGATCAGCGGCGAAATCAATCCAGAAGCCACAACTTGCAGGACGCGAACCCGCAGATCGAGCCATTCGCCCCAAAATACCGTCAGGCTGTCTGCCAAAACGCTGCGGAGGAGCGATCGCTTACGCGGCTGTCTCCTATCAAGAGAGGGCTGAGTGGCTACCATAGCGCTGTTAAGAATTGCAAAATTTGTCTCTCTCCATTCTGGCATTGGTTGGGTCTGACCTTTTGCCCAATTCTCACCTTTTGCTCGAATCTCTCACCTTTACACAATCGATTAAATCCTCGGCATACTGGAGGGTATGGGGCAGTTTCAGATGTCTCTGATATGCTGAGATTAGCAACGTCAAGATCTGCAAATGAGCCAGGTGCTAAGACGCTGCAACAGCTGCAAGGTATTTATCATCACCGATATTTATGACCCGTAGACCGAGAGTGCCACCCCGCGAATCCCGATACTCAGACCGATCGCCAGACCGTATGCCAGACCGAGAGCCTATACCCGCCAAACCTGCCTCAGTGCTGAACTCTGCCACGATCGCCATCCTGATCGCGGTCTTTGTGGTGGGCGTATTCATTGGCACCTCTTTTAGTGCCGTTTCCACGACCAGTCAGGGCACCATTTCAACCCGCTACGATATTGACCAGAAAGCGCCAAGTCCTGAAATTTGCTTACAGTATGGAGCCAGTGCCATCACGGTTGATATTCGTGCCTTCATGACCTTCAGCCCCTTCAATGCCTACATTTCTCAGCCTCGGATGCAGCCGGGATGCGTTATTCGCAGCAGCAACTGGGGCGTGTTGCAGGGCAAAAATCTGATTACTTCCCAGCAGGCGAATGAGTGTAAGAACCGGATGAATACCTTCGGCTTCACGGGCAACTTAGACAATGCCGAGAACAAGCCAAAGATTGACTGTATCTACCAAACTGACACAGCTCGAAATCTGTTCCTAGACCAGACAGGGGGCGGTGCTCCTTCTGATTTAGATAACTTCCGGTAAGCGATCCAGAAGTTCATTCTGTAAAACTTCTCCCACAGCTAAAAGCCCTGAAAAGCAACCTTGCTTCTCAGGGCTTCAAATTATGCACAGCTAGAACCTGATCTTACGCATCCAAAACTTTAGCCATGCTTTTATAGGTAGCGCTTTTGTCTGAGCTAGCCTCTTCACTGGCAAAAGGGTCGGTGTATAAATTCAAGATTTGCAGCAAGACAAACCAGAAAAATGTCGGACCTTCAACCAGATACCGTTTCCAAAGGCGACGTGGTTCTGATACTAGGCGATAGAGCCACTCTAGACCCAGTTCACTAATCCATTTGGGGGCACGAGCAACATTCCCTGCTTCAAAATCGATCGTTGCGCCGATCGCCATGAAGATTTTCACATGCTCAAAGCTCTCTCTGTACCTGTGAATAAATTTTTCCTGCTTAGGAGCACCCACGCCGAGCGCCAACACGGTCGCCCCCGATTCATTCACTAACTTAATCAGTTGATGACATTCTTCCTCATTTTTCTCAAAGCCAAATGAAGGAGAATGCGCTCCAACGATGATCGGACGACCCACCCTAGCATTAATTCGTCTCTGAGCCTCTGCCGCAACGCCTTCACGCGCCCCCAGCAGAAAAATCTTAATATCTAGATTATTTTTGTGATGACAATAAAAAGCTGGAAATAGGTCAGATCCTGAAATCTTTTCTCTGATGGGAGAACCTATAAATTTAGAAACATAAAATAGAACTTTGCTATCGCAAGTTTTGAAATCAGCTGCCTTGTAGGCTTCAAAGAACTCGCGATCGGTTTGCAGCTTAACAAGATGATCTACATTTGGCGTATAGACAACTCCCTGGTTAAGATTCTCTAGCAGCTCTGGCATTGAAAGATTGTCGATAGATGCATTCAATAGCTTAACGTTGCCCATTCGGACTATTCCTCCCTCGTGAAGTCAATGAAGGCTCACTTGTCAAAGTCATTTTTTGGATCTCTACAGCCCTGATTGAGTGGCTGCACACTTCTCGCCACGGACACCAGCCTTGCATTTTCCACCTAAGAAATCCAGTACTTCTACCTACTTTTACCAAGATTTCACTAAAAAAATATATCCTCTTAAGTCTTGACGTTGATTTACTTAGAACCAAAGAGCTAGCTAAGTTAGCACACTGACTTGCACATTAATCTTATGGACACTTCAGAATCCATAAATTCTTGAGAGGGCGGCAGAGACAGTGCCTATTGAAGCCATGCTATTTGGGGTCATGCTATAATTGTGTATGCAGGGTGATACAGAACCGATTAGGTCTACCCGGTCGCTCGATGACTCTACGGGTTTTTAGTGCTTTCTTCTGCTTCATCAGTTGAGTTTTTTCTAAAGTCTTGAGGTTCCCTGAGTGATTGCTATATCACTACGCCCTGTAGGTCGTAAGTGGGGCACAGTTAGTTTTGCCTCCACTCTCAATTTGTGTCCTGTTTTAGACTTGCTGCTAGCGGATGTACCGCCTGTACTCCGTCCTGATCTGCGGCTTGGGTTACAGGAGGCACTTGTTAATGCGGTCAAGCATGGCAATAATTTTGATCCCTGCAAGACGATCGCTGTTGAGTTTTTTTCAGTAGAAGATCAGCATTGGTGGGTTATCACTGATCAAGGGACTGGGTTTGCTCCAGGCTGTACCTGCGACACCAATCCTGACGAAAACCGCCAGACGATTGACGAACTTAACGACTGCGGCAGAGGTTTATTCATTCTTCACCAGATTTTTGACCAGGTTCACTGGAATCACCGAGGTACAGAACTCCGACTGTGTAAGCAGTTAAAAAACAGGCCGTTGAAGACTCGCGCTAGGATGCTGATGGCTCGCTAGAGATGCACTGACCGTGGTGTTACGACGCTGTACCTGAGTTGCCAAAGCTTTTTCACTGCCCTGATTTTGGTGGTGCTGAGCCTGTGTATAAATTTTCTGAAAAGGTCACTCCGCCACCCTTTCAGAAAATTTATACGTGAAACTAGCAACGCCCCGATTTTTTCACTGACGATCTTTTCACTAAATAGCGTGGTCAATTGAGAAGGCGATCGCGTAGCTTCACCTTAAACCCTCTTTTGTTACCTTTAGTGGAGTAAATTAGACTGAAAGGAGTAGAGTTTACCTTGAGATAGAGGATCGCGTTACGCCGATCGATCGCCACGGTTGGCTACATTGACGATTGCTGCCTCCTCTATCGCTCTGTGTTTGAAGATGTGCGCCTGTATAAGTGTTTCAAATGGCTGCATATGGGGATTCCCCTGCCCCGCAAAACGCTACCGGAGATTGCCAAACTGACTGGACTCAAAGACAGGCAAAGTCTGCATCACTTTTTGTGCGACGCGATGTGGGATGTCAAACAACTCAGAGCGATTCGCTTACACCTGATTAGGCAAGAAATTGGCACTCACCCCATCACTCTGTGCATTGATGAAACGGGTGATGTAAAGAGAGGGGAAGCCACCGACTATGTGGCAAAGCAATACATTGGCCATCTCGGCAAGACTGCCAATGGGGTAGTCAGCGTCAATGCATATGCGGTGGTTAATGGCATCACCTATCCGCTGCTATTCAAGATCTACAAACCGAAATCTCGACTCAAAGCCTCAGACGAGTACCAAAGCAAACCCCAGATAGCAATTGGGATGATTCAGGAGATCAAAGCTTTAGGATTTGCCATTGAGCGCGTGTTAGCGGATAGCTTGTATGGCGAAAGTGAAGCGGTGACCCGGTGTCTAGAGACGTTTCAATTGCCGTACATTGTGGCGATTCGCTCGAATCATGGGGTGCTGATGACGCAGGGGCAACGGGTACGCTACAACTCCTGGTGTGCCTATGATCAGCCTCTGTCGGAGCATCCCACCGAACGACGACATCTGCGCGAAATCATTTTTGGACATCGCCGCAAAGTGCGCTACTACCAAATCACCCAGGGCAGCACGTCAGACCCCGACAAAGCCGATAGTTGGTTCATCATGACGAATCTAGAGGGAAATATCCTGTTGAGTGTTGCGACTCAATACAGTTTAAGAACTTGGATTGAATATGGGTTCAGACCGGTGAAGCAGGAATTGGGATGGCATGATTATCGTTTAACTGATTACAACAGTATTGAACGGGGGTGGGAATTGATTTTCAGCGTGTATTTACTGGTGAGTCTCCATGCTGATGAATCTATTGCGCAACAGCAGTGCAATCTTGATGATTCAACACCCGCAGCATCGCCCTTACCCTTTACTCAGCATCCGCACTGGGAACGAGGAACCACTTGGAAGAGTGCCTTGAACAATTTGAGATTACTGCTGCAACCCTACAGTGGCTGGGGGTGGCTAGAGGTTTGGTTACAGGTTTTTCCCATCCCTGGACTTGAGCATGGACTCCATCAGTTGATGGATTGTATGGATACCTTTCGCATTCTCCCAATCCCAATCCTGGAGTCAGTTTGAGTCGCCTTATACTATTTCTCTCTCATGGTAGTAACAAAAGAGGGATAACTCGTCCTAACTCAATTTCGCAAAACTCTAAAAGCTGGATTTCAAAGGCGCTCTGCGCCTTTGAAATCCAGCTTTTAGAGTTTTGCGATCTGCCGGATCTAGAAGGTCGATCGCAGCAGACGACCAAAGATATTGAACGTCTCATCCAGCCAGCGCAATAGGCTCAAATCATTGGCGATCGACCGGGGCGGATTTTGAATCAGCGTATCGAGCTGCAACAGACGATTGAAATCAATTTTAATGTTGCCCTGGCGCTCTGTCTGACCGTCTGACCCATAGAATTTAACGCCCGCAAGCTGCATGATTTTAATTAATTCCTGCGCCATAATTCCATAGCCCACCGTTGTCGGATGAATGCCGTCTAAGGCAAAAATGCCGCCCTGCGTCCGCCCCTTGGCGCTAGAAGAGAAAAAGCGAGAATCTAGATCTGGAGTTAAGGCTTGCAGAGCGGGGGGTAGTTCATACTTGCCGCCGACTGCATCCCACCAGGAAGGACGAGCCTCCTCTAACCCAGGCGTGAGGTAGCGACGAAATGCTACCCGATCGAGCAAGCCGCTTAGCTCAAACAGATACCAATTTTTACCCTGCAACCGAGCCGTTTTGACAGCATCAACGATCGCCTCATTGTACTGATCGATGGCACTATCGATCGCCCTTGCCTCTTGCTCAGTTAATCGAGGATACTTTTTAGGATTATTAGCATCAAATGCCTGATCGCTGATCCAGGGCAAGGTATAAAAAGGGTAATAGCGAGAATCTGGACGAACTTTGCGATCGACTCCTCGCGCGTAGGGGGCGATCGTCACATGGGGCACCGTGGCAAAGATGACATGGCGTGCCTGAACTTTCTTAACTTCTGCAACCAAAAGATCGAGTTCCGCCTTGAAATGAATCGGTCGCCAGACTGTATACTTATTGTTCTTATCTTGATCCCTATAATCATCACCACTCCAAGAAACATTAAAGGTGAGAATGCTTCCTAAAGCGTTGTTTGCACCAATCATTACAATCAGCGTTTCAATACCGTCGCTTGTTCCCTGACCTGATTCTGCACCTAGTGCTGCCGCTGCCTGAACGGGAGATAGAGCTGCTCCACTAGCGTTTCGGGCAGAATTTAGCACTCGTAAAGTGGCTCGCTCGTTGTGGTAAGAGGTGATTTGCCCGATCGGGTCAGTAATTCGTTCTCCTAAACTATCTTGTGGCGGATTAGCTTTAAGTACCGCTTGGGCAATATCGGCATTGCGCGATAGGGTGTTGCGCAAATCCCAGCCATAGACTGCCAAATTATGATTAATTGCACCTTTGGGGTCAGGCAAAGTTGAGCCAGCTCCCCGCTCCCAGTAGTTTTCGATATCGTTGAGATAGCCATTGACGAAGAAAGCCGCTCCAGGCAGCTCATACCAGTCTATTTTGTCGCCAAATTGGCTCTCCAGCGATCGCGCCAGACTTTCCAGATTAAGAGGCAAGCCATCTCCCGGACTGTTGTAGGCGGGATAGCGAAACTGATTTTGCCAGCCTAGCTCTTGGGCAATCAGGCTGGGATAGGAAAGATTTGTCTTAAAAATAGCGCCACTCTGAAACCCTTGGGTCAAAGAATCGCCGAGGGTGACTAAGCGATGGCGCGGTGTGCCTGTGCGATCGACGGTAACAGGAATACCCAGCGTCGGGTCGGTTTCGGGATGACGCGCCTCTGCCTGAATAATCACGTCAGGCGGAGTTTTGGCATCTAACATATCAGGCGTGACGGCTTTGAGCATAGAAATTTACCTGTATGGGGGGCTATGGGTCACTTCAAGTTTGGCTGAAAAGATTCAGGACAGGGTAAATTGAGTTTTGTAACGAATGTCCCGTGAGTATTCCTATCCATGCCAGAAGGTCCTGAGATTAAGCGTGCGGCAGACAAAATTGCTAAGGCGATCGTTCATCAGCCTATCACCAGCCTATTTTTTGCCTTCGAGCATCTCAAGCCCTACGAGCAGACGTTTCAAGGTCGAGAGGTGCTTTCGGTGCAGCCCAGAGGCAAGGCTTTACTCACCCGATTTGATAATCAGCTTTCGATCTACAGCCACAATCAGCTCTATGGGGTGTGGATGATTCGCAAGCTGCACGACTATCCTCAGACCAATCGGCAGCTGCGGCTAGCGATTCACACCGACAAGAAATCGGCGCTGCTGTATAGCGCCTCTGATATTGAGGTGCTGGATGAGGTGGCGATCGCCTTCCATCCTTTCTTAAGCAAGCTGGGACTCGATCTATTGGATGAAGCCACTACGCTAGAGCAGGTGCTTGCCCGCTTTCAAGACAAAACCTTCCAGCGGCGGCGACTGGTAACGCTGCTGCTCGATCAGCATTTCCTATGCGGATTGGGGAACTACTTGCGGAGCGAAGTGCTATTTGTTGCCAAAGTTCACCCTTCTTACCGTCCGGTAGATTGCACCTCGACTCAAATTGAGGCGCTGGCAAAGGCAGCGATCGCCCTACCCCGTCAGTCCTACTTGTCCAACGGCATCACCAATAATTTGCAGCTTGCCCAGCAGCTCAAAGCCGAGGGAAAACGCCGTCGAGACTATCGGCACTATGTGTTTGGGCGGCAGGGAAAACCTTGCTACATCTGTGGAATGGCGATCGTGCGGGAGGAGTTGGGTGGCAGGCGATGCTACTACTGCCCCACCTGCCAATCAAATGCTTAAAAGATCAGTCAAATGCTTAGGTAGTGGTATTTAGGTAATAATTTTTTGTGGTGTGGGCTTTGCCCACACCACAAAAAATTATTACCTCTTGAGGACTATCAAAAATTTAAGAGGTGGTTTTACGGTAGTTTAATCTCCAGATACGCTCCAAGGTTTCTATCCTTTGGCGTAGCAGGGCAGCACGGCGCTTTCTGTGAATAACAACTCCTAATCCTGCAAATACGGGTAGCGCAACAATTAACGCGGTCAAGTAAATACCGTTAGAAATATCGCTAGGTTGGGCGATCGGCTGAGCGATCGGCTGAACGCTAGAAGCTTGGGCAAGAACCGTCTCAGGGGTTGAGTCAGACGATGACCGATGAATAGGAAGTCCCATGAGCTATTCTCCTACGGTCTGACAGTTTGCCAACCGATCGCGCCTATTCGCATTCCCCATAGATCGGCATAAGGAATCCGTAGGGCAACTGAGCTTAACTAATTTAGATACCATCTGACACCAGTTTAGAGTATAGAGTTTGCAACTGAGTAGGTGAATGAAGAATGTATAAGTGTAGATATTGTTTTCGTAAGCCATTGACACGGGATTAACCCGATACAAATTACATTACCTATCGCTTAAACCTTCATCAGGAAAGAAGTCTCTTACTGCTATGAAGATGTGATTTTTATAGGATAAAATTGTGAGTGCGATCGCTATTTCTTGTGATAGCCATCACGCTTAGTTTTCTAATTCTCGCTATCCGATAGGATGTAGAGAGCTGTTCCCTCACCTTCCTTCATGCAGACTTCATCTCGTTTTGCATCTGAGCTTCATCCGCTTCCTCATCTTGCAGAAACCCTGCGCTGTCGTAGGGGAAATTTAGCTCAGCAAATTGATTTTCCGGTTGTTCTCTGGTCAGGTCGCAGCAGTGCCCGCAACTTTCCGGCAAATGTCTATCCCTATCGCGCCAACAGTCACTTTCTCTACTTTGCGGGATTGCCCCTCTACAACGCAGCCATTCATTTAGAGGCAGGACGACTGGCGCTATTTATGGATGACCCGACTCCAGCCCATATCCTCTGGCATGGCGACACACCCCGGCGCGACCAAATTGCCCAAGCAATCGGCGCAGATGCTGCCTATCCTCTGTCTCAGCTTGAGGCTCACCTCGCGGATGCCGCCACGGTTCCGGTTCAGGATGCTGCGACGCGGCTAGATCAGTCACAGTACTTATCCACGCAAGCGCAAGCGTTGGCAAAGGCGATCGTCAATCTCCGGCTGATTCACGATGAAGGGGCGATCGCCGAAATGCGCAAGGCGGCAAGGGTGACTGTAGCCGCGCATCGGGCGGGGATGGCAGCGACTCGCAGAGCGCAAACAGAAGCGCAGATTCGGGCAGCAATGGAGCAGGTAATTATGGCAAATCAGATGACCTGCGCCTACAGCAGCATTGTGACAGTGCATGGAGAAGTGTTGCACAGCGATCGCTACAGTAATGCCATCCAGCCCCACGATTTGCTGTTGGCAGATGTGGGAGCCGAAGCTGAGTCGGGTTGGGCATCGGATGTGACGCGCACCTGGCCTGTGTCTGGCAAGTTTTCACCGACGCAGCGAGATATCTACAGCCTAGTGCTGTCTGCTCACGACCGCTGTATTGCAGCCGCCTGTCCCGGCGTAGAGTATCAAGACTTGCATTTGCTGGCAGCTGACATCATGGCGGCAGGGTTAGTAGATCTGGGCATTCTCAAAGGCAATTCAGAAGATTTAGTGGCGCAGGATGCTCACGCCCTGTTTTTTCCCCACGGTATTGGGCATTTGCTGGGTTTGGACGTGCATGATATGGAAGACTTGGGCGATTTGGCGGGTTACGCAGAAGGTCGGACGCGCAGCGATCGCTTTGGTCTGGGCTATCTACGGCTCAATCGTCCCTTACAGTTAGGCATGGCGGTGACGATCGAGCCAGGATTTTATCAAGTTCCGGCTTTGCTCAACGACCCAGAGCGCCGCGAGAAATATCGACAGGTGGTGGACTGGGATCGGCTGGCACAGTTCTCAGACGTGCGAGGCATCCGCATTGAGGATGATCTGCTGATTACTGAAACGGGCAATGAGATACTGACAGCGGCTTTGCCCACTCAGATGCAGGCGATCGAGCAATGGGTGTCGTGAGCTAGAGTCATCCGAGGCTGCAAACGTTATGGTTTTTCTTGGCTGAGGACTTCGCCTACGCCACAAAAAATCATGACCTTCTAAGGGATACTGTCTACCGTGGCTCAAGTGCGCTGTTGGACGAAATTAATTATCATCTTGTGAGACGGGCATCCCACAGTAAATTAACACCTCCTTCACATCGCTGATGACACTACCGCCAATTTTGGGTGCGCTTCTGATTCTCATCATCTGCCCTATTTTGGGTGGCTTGCCGCTGATTGCTTGGATCACCCAAGCCCTAACCCAGCGTAAGTTAGCCCAACTGGGTACAGGCAACCTCAGCGTTTCAGCCGCCTTTTATCATGGGGGGCAAACGGCTGGCATTCTAGCGGTAATGTCAGAAGCTTTCAAGGGCATTGCGGCAGTGTTGCTAGCACGGTACCTTTTCCCGTCTAGCCCGGTTTGGGAGTTAGTCGCGCTGATGGCGCTTGTAATGGGACGCTATGGCATTGGCAAAGGTGCAGGCACCACCAACGTGGTTTGGGGCTTTGTGGTGCATGACTGGCTCGTGGCAAGCTGGGTATTTTTGCTGGGCGGCATCGGGTTTACGCTGCTGAGAGAGCGGCAATTAGGACGGTTGGGGGTTTTGGTGCTGCTGCCGATAGTGGTGGCAGTGCTGCATCCCTATCAGAGCGATCGCATTTTTGCCACAATGCTGCTCAGCTTGCTCATGGCTGCGATTTATCAAAGAATTCCCGATGACCTAGATTTGTCTCCAGAAACCTCAAGCAGTGACTCGCGTAAAATGTTTCAATTTTTTCGGGGCGATCGTGCCTTGCTTTCCCTCGATAGAACTCTAGATGCCGCCAAGGTGGGTAACAAAGCTGCTAACTTATCGCAGTTACGGCGATGGGGCTATCCGGTGCCGATCGGCTGGGTGATTCCGCCCGGAGACGATCCGGCTCCTTTGATTGAGATGCTGCATCCTAGCCCCGAAATTCCTCTGGTGGTCAGGTCTTCGGCGATCGGCGAAGATTCAGAAACTGCCTCTGCTGCCGGACAATATGACTCGATTCTGCATGTCACCAGTCAGGCGGCTTTGGAACAGGCGATTCTGCGCTGTCATGCCTCCTACAATGACGAGAGTGCCGTCCGCTACCGTCAGGACAGAGGCATTGCCGAGGGAGCCATGGCGGTTGTGGTGCAAATTCAGGTACAGGGCGTGTTTTCTGGGGTAGCGTTTAGCCGCGATCCGATCGCCCGTCAGGGAGATGCGGTCGTCGTTGAAGGTCTTCCAGGGCTGGCGACTCAAGTGGTGTCTGGACAGGTCACGCCAGAGATGTATCGGGTTTGGATTCGGGAAGAAATCGATAGTAAAGCCTATACTTTGCCGGAATCGAATCCTGGCACGCCGCTTCCAGGCTGGCTCATGCCCGACTGGGTTGATTTAGATCTAGAGGGAACTGGCGATCTGCCGCCGCGATTGGTCAAACAAGTGGCGTTTTTGGCGCGGCATATTGAAAAGCAATATCACGGCATTCCACAAGATATTGAGTGGAGCTATGATGGACAGCACCTTTGGCTGCTGCAATCTCGACCGATTACCACGCTATTGCCGATCTGGACACGCAAAATTGCTGCCGAAGTGATTCCAGGCTATATCCATCCGCTCACCTGGTCGATTAACCGACCTTTGACCTGCGGCGCGTGGGGCGATCTGTTCACCCTAGTGCTGGGCGATCGCGCTGTCGGGCTAGACTTTAACGAAACCGCGACGCTACACCATTCCGCCGCTTATTTTAATGCTTCTCTGCTAGGTCAGCTATTTTTGCGGATGGGATTGCCGCCTGAGAGTCTAGAGTTTCTGACGCGCGGAGCAAAATTTAGCAAGCCGCCTCTGCGATCGACTCTGCAAAGCGCTCCCGGATTGCTGCGACTCCTGAGACGAGAGTTGAGGCTCAGCCAGGATTTTAGCCAGGACTGGGATCTGACCTTTGAACCAGGATGGGCAGTGTTGGAGGGGCAAAAAGTCGATCGCCTCTCTGCCGCAGAACTGCTCCAGCGCATTGAGCAAATTCTAGTGCTGCTGCAACGCGCCACTTACTACAGCATTCTGGCTCCCCTCAGCGCCGCCCTGCGTCGGGCAATGTTTTCTGTGCCAGAAGTTTCGCTAGACAATAGCCAAACGCCCGAAGTTGCCTCCATGCGATCGCTTCAGTCTTTAGCCAATGCAGCCCGTGCAACGGTGCCTAGCTTGGATCATCTCTCTCCTGACACCCTATGTGCACATCTGGCAGAAACCTCCCAGGGACAGGCGGTATTGCAGGAGTTCGATCGCTTTTTGTCAGACTACGGCTACCTCAGCGATGTCGCCACCGATATTGCCGTGCCTAACTGGAAAGAAGATCCAGGCGCGGCGAAAGCCCTGTTCACCCAGCTCTTACTCAATCCCACCCGTCCAGTTGTGAAGCCAACTACCGCGTCGGGATGGAAGCAGCGTCAGGTGCAGAAACGGCTAGACCTAAAAGGACAGGTTACTGCCCTCTACAGCAAGCTGTTGGCAGAACTGCGCTGGAGCTTTTTGGCGCTAGAGCAGCAGGGATTAGCAACAGGCTGGCTGACGCAGACCGGAGACATCTTTTTCCTGAAGTTTGCCGAAGTAGAGCAGTGGATTTTGGCACCCGACCCAGAATTGAAACAGCAGATGGGTCAGCGAATTGAAGTACGGCGATCGCAGCTTCAGAGCGATCGCCAGTTGACACCCCCTCTGCTGGTTTATGGCAACGATCCGCCAAGGCTAAGCGAAGATAGCCGACCGATCGTCTTGGCTGAGTCGAGCCGACAGCTTCACGGCATTGGGGCGAGTCCTGGACTGGTAGAAGGGCAGGTCGTGATTCTGCAAAGTCTGCAAACCTATCCAGAGGTGAGTCGAGACATCATTCTGGTGATTCCCTATGCCGACTCAGGTTGGGCACCCTTACTGGCTCAAGCCGGGGGATTAATTACCGAAGTGGGCGGACAGTTGTCCCATGGGGCGATCGTTGCGCGGGAGTATGGCATCCCGGCGGTCATGAACATTGCCCATGCCACCCAGCGCCTACAGGATGGACAGCGGGTGCGTTTAGACGGGCAGCAGGGCATCGTAGAAATTTTGCTCTAGAGGGGCGGGAGATTCACACAATCTCGCATCTTTCAAAAGTTACACTTCATTGCGAAACGAAATAGGGGCAAACTTAGATATGTTAAGTTCAATACCGTTGCTTTACATCACAGAGTCCTGGAAAGAGGGATAACACTTTGATCGCTAACCTTCAACCCCTACCCAATGCTTCAGTTCGTGAAGACCTGAGCGATTATGTCGCTCACCTCCAGCTTCACATGGCTTTACAGGCGCGCAATCTGGTTCCAACTTTGACGAAAACTGCTGACAGCCGGGAACAGCTTCTCCACAAAACTCAGGCTGATTTCGAGAAATTTGTGTCTCGTCAGGCAATCTAGAAAAATACAATACATTGCTGATGAAGGTATAAAATGTACCTTACGTAGATTTAGTTTCAACCTTGTGTACAGGCAGAGCCATTGGCTCTGCCTTTTTTACTGGCTGTTGCCACAGTCTATTAGAGTCATATAGCTGCCGCCAGTTTGCTTAGGACATTTTTGGTTGAGCGTTACGCTCAACCAAAAATGTCCCCATCCTAACCACCTTGGCGATTGCTATAAACAGCAAAAAAATTAGACAGCGCTGGCGATCGCAACAGGTTCATAGAGGTACTCAAACCAGTTATTATCCAAATCGCGTCCGTAGAAGGAGGCGGTTCCATCTCGATGTTCATGAATTTCTGTCAGGTGAACCCCTTCTGACTTGAGGCGATCGTAAGCGGCTTCTACCTCAGCGCGATCGTCAAACACAAAGCCAAAGTGCGGACCTGCCTGGGCGTACTGCGGACTCAGCAAGGCTAAACCGTCTTCTCCAGCTTTCAAATATGCCCAGTCAGCATCTTTCCAAACCAAAGCCATGCCCAAATTTTGATAGAACTGGGCAGCTTGTTCCAGATCTTTCACACAGATTGCCACATGACCAATGCGCTTGAGTTGCATACCTTTGAAACGTGAAAACGTTCTGCTCTACTTCTTCTATTCTAGGCTGTTAGCGGTTTTCGGGTGCGGCGCTGAGCCTTGCCCTCAAAAAATAATCTCTCGTTTTACGGTAAGCTGATCACGGTAAGCTGAGGGTAGTAAACCCCTCTCAAGATTTGCGGAATCCTTGCTTTTAGCAACCGATCGCCAAAAGAGCCATTAGAGAACGCCAATGCCCCACCCCATCCGGTTTCGAGTTCTAACCCTAGCGATCGCTTGCAGTCTATGGCTTTGTAGCTGGATGATTGCCCCCCCAGCTCTAGCGCTGACCCAAATCCGGCTCTTTGATGTTTCCTATCACGACTGTCCGCCCGAACTCGCCGAAGGCGCGATCACGCCAGGTACTAGCATGGCGGCTAACTGTTTTATTGTCACAGGCAAAGCCGAAAATAAGTCGGGCAAGCCTGTGCTGAATGCGGATATTTTCGGGCGGATTTATGACGCAAACGGCAATTCGATTATGGAGAATCGCACTCGGCTAGGGGCGATCGAAGAAGTTCCTCCCGGCACTAGCGATTTTGATTTGCGCATTAGTGTCCCCATCAATCAGCCCACGCCATTGAAATTGGAACAGTTCAAGGCGGCTGGCTTCACCGGAAAAGTTCGCCGCTAGAAGGTGAAGGCTATATGATTTCAGGCTTGCCTAATGGGTCGAATTTAGATAGCTCAGCGCTTCAACCCTGGAAGTTAAGAGGTCAGGCTTTTGACTGGGGAAAGCAAACTTATCTGATGGGCGTTCTCAACGTCACGCCAGACAGCTTCAGCGATGGCGGACAGTTCAACACGCTGGAAGCCGCGGTGAAACAGGCGCAGCGCCTAGTCAAAGAGGGTGCCCACATTCTAGACGTTGGCGGGCAGTCTACCCGTCCTCAAGCTGATACAGTGTCGCTGTCAGAGGAGCTAAACCGCGTGGTGCCCGTGGTTCAGGCATTGCGTATCGCTGAGAATCAAGACGCAATCATCTCGGTAGACACCACTCGCGCAGCCGTAGCCAAAGCCGCTATTGAGGCTGGAGCCGATATTGTCAACGATATCTCAGCAGCTACCTACGACCCTGAGATGCTGCCGATCGTCTCGGAGCTAAAGGTGCCGATCGCCCTGATGCATATCCGGGGCACACCCAAAACGATGCAGCAGTTGACCGACTATGCCGATCTGATGGCAGAAATCTACGAGTTTTTAGCCCGTCGAGTCGATGCAGCGGTAGCGGCTGGCATCGCGTCCGATCAAATTATTCTCGATCCCGGCGTTGGCTTTGCCAAAACCTGTGAGCAAAACCTGGAGATCCTGAGGAAGCTGCCCCAGCTGCGATCGCTGGGTTGCCCGATTTTGGTAGGGGTATCCCGTAAAAGCTTCATTGGGCGGATATTAGATCAACCCAACCCAATGCAGCGCGTCTGGGGAACGGCAGCGGCTTGCAGTGCAGCAATCGCGTTCTCCGCAGATATCCTGCGGGTTCACGATGTTGCACCGATGCGAGATGTTTGCAAAATGGCGGATGCGATTTGGCGACCAATCGATCTGTAACAGGCAACACCTTGATCGGCAGCTTAGTTATCGGAAGGGCGATTGGAACTGCCAGAATCTCTCCCTTTGGAAGAGTCACGTCCAGCATCAGAAATTAGCTCTGACATGCTCTCTGTCAAGTCTCGCGGATTCATGAACACCACCTTAGCATTGTCGCTCTTGCTCAGCTCAAAGTTGGCTTCTACATATCTTTGAGCCACTAAATAGCGGAGAATCTCTGCCGAATTTGCCCCTTCTGGAAGGGCTTCCTTGATTAACTTTAGGGAGTCAGCGATCGCGCTAGCTTGTTCGATCGAGGCTTTGCGTTCACCTTCTGCTCGCAGGACTACAGCACGGCGCTCACTTTCTGCCGCACGTTCTTTCTCAAGAGAATCCTGCACACTCTTGGGGGGCTTAATATCTTGAATCTCGACTCGAATAACCTTCACACCCCAAGGCTCTGTAGCCTCATCTAGGCTCTCCAGAAGCGCGCGGGTAATCCGAGTTCTTGCCGAATTTGTGTCCTCCAAATCCATCTCACCCACTTCGGCGCGCAGGGTGGTAATCACCAGGTTTTTGAGGGCTTCCTCAATGTCTTGGATCTCATAATAAGCCTGTTGCAGCTCTAGAATCCGCCAAAAGACAATGGCATCCACATCGACCCTAACGTTGTCTCTGGTGGTTGCGCCACTGGCAGGTGTATCCAGCATTTGTTCACGGGTCGAGGCTTCTGTCACCACTTCATCCACAAATGGAATGATGCCAAAATTTAAGCCAGGCGTGAGTTTACGATGATATCGACCCAGACGCTCGACCAGCGCTTCGTTGCCTTCTGTGATGCGTCGAGTCGAACCCACGGTTCCACCCAAAATAGTCAAAACAAAGACAAATCCCCAAACAAGTGACTCCATATTTTATTGTTCTCCTGCCGAGGCAGTAAGGAGAGATTAGAGCGGCTGCTTCAATATAGTCGTTCCCACAAAATCGGGAACACTCAATCTTAACAATCCTGTGAATTAGCAAACTAGCTATTAGCAAACTAGCTATTAGCAAACTAGCTATCTGTAGGTTCGTCGGCAAAAGTGGTGGGCATGACGAGCAGCGTGTTGCCCTGCCGACCGACTACCTGCACTGTTTGTCCCGGCGTAACCGTAATATCAGAAATTTGGCAGCGGGCTTTCCAAATTGCCCCTTCATAGGAGACTACGCCCAAGCCGCCTTTGGGAATGGTTTCAGAGACGATCGCATCAATATTTCCGCGCAGATCCTTAGATTTTTTGGGAACCATACCCCGCAGCACGACCGATAGGGCGATCGACAAAATTCCCCAAATCAAGAGCTGCATCAAAATGGAGGGAACCGAAAGAGCGGCGATCGCAGTAATAATGGCAGCAAGCCCCAACGCCGCTGCCACGGGTTCTCCAATCACCAAACCCAGTCCTAAAAATATAAAACCGCCGACTAACCAGAGAATATGAATATTAGATAACGCTAAGGCTTGAGTCTCCACGGCAGCTTTTCACCCGTTATTTTATAGATAGGAAATTTTACCCGTTTTGCCGACAGATAAGGTTGACCGACAGACAGTGAGTTCAGAAATTCGTCTGTCTCCAATTTAACTGAAGAAAAGGCGAGATTTGTTCAGGAATTTTTAAGGCAGCCGTTAATCTGTTTGCAAACTTTATCTTCGCCTGTCGAAATGACTGCTACTCGATCGTCATAGTATTAAGCGCAGAATTAATCCGTGCTTCCATACAAACCCAAAAACATGTGGAGGATGACGATGCAGTACATGATCATGAACTACGAAGATGATGCCGCCTTTAGTGCACGTACTGACGAACAGAAAAGCTCAGCCTACTGGGGAGCTTGGGCAGCTTACGCTCAGGCGCTCAAAGAGTCTGGTGTGATGGTCAGCGGCAATGGGCTACAGCCTCCCCATGCGGGGACGACGCTGCGGCTACGAGACGGGAAACCCAGTATCCAGGATGGCCCTTATGCCGATACTAAAGAGCAGCTTGGCGGCTACTTCATTATCGAAGTGGCTGATCTGGATACGGCGCTAGATTGGGCAGCACGCTGTCCTGCGGCAGCAGATGGCTCAGTCGAAATTAGACCTGTACTGGTGATGAGTTAGGGCTGATTTGAGGAGAGATCGTGAAGGCAAACGAGGCGATGGATGCATTTCAAACAGTTGAATCTGTGGCGCGCGCCTCCTACGGTCGCCTCGTTGCCTATCTTTCCTCTCGATCGCACAATTTAGCTGAGGCTGAAGATGCGCTTTCAGAGGCTTTCGTGGCTGCCCTCGAAACCTGGACTCGTAACGGGGTGCCGCAAAAGCCAGAAGCTTGGCTGCTGACAGCCGCGCGGCACAAACTAATTGATGGCAGCCGCGCGGCAAAGGTGCGTACCGATTCCTTATCGACGCTACGGATCATCGCCAAAGAAGCGCAGGAGATATCGCAGTTAGGCACCTTTCCAGATGAACGGTTAAAGCTGCTATTTATCTGTGCCCATCCAGCGATCGATGCCGCAGCGCATACACCTCTGATGTTGCAGACCGTTTTGGGACTGGATGCGGCTCGGATTGCTTCCGCTTTCTTGGTTGCCCCCAAAACCATGGGTCAGCGGCTAGTAAGGGCTAAGGCTAAAATTCGGGATGCGGGCATTGCTTTTGAGGTGCCAGAGTTAAGTGAACTCCCGACGCGGCTGGGCGCAGTCATGGAGGCAATTTATGCCGCCTATGGCACAGCCTGGGAAGAGGTGTCAGGTGCCGACCCTCGGCGCAGAAATCTCTCGAATGAAGCAATTTGGCTAGCAAATGTTCTGGTTCATCTGATGCCAGAGGAAGCTGAAGCGCGGGGACTTTTAGCACTGCTGTTGCATTGTGAGGCAAGGCGCAAAGCCCGTCGATCGCCCGAAGGGAACTATATTCCGCTCTCAGAGCAGGATGTCTTGCTTTGGAACAGTTCTATGGTTGAGGCAGCCGAGCAAGAGTTGGCGATCGCGAGTCTATCCAAGTCGCTTGGGCGATTTCAGCTCGAAGCGGCGATTCAGTCTGTCCATGCTCAACGGGCTGTAACTGGACAAACCCACTGGGAGGCAATCGCCCTTCTCTATGAAGCTCTGGTACGCTTAGCTCCTACCTTGGGGGCGATCGTAGGTCAAGCTGCTGCCACCGCCCAAGTCTACGGCAGTGCCTCTGGACTCGCTGTTCTAGACTCGATCGCTCTTGAGCAGGCGGCTATTACCTATCAACCCTATTGGGCTGTCCGTGCCCATCTTTTAGCGGAACTAGGGAACTCTCAAGAGTCGCAGGCAGCTTATATTCGTGCAATTGGTCTCAGTGAGGACAAGCAGGTACGCCAATTCTTGATCAAACAGTCTTTGCTCAGATCATCTTGACTCAGATTCAGATCCTGACTCAGATATAACTGTCGCCAGTTTGCTTGGGGTATTTATGGTGGGGTGCGAAGCACCCACCATAAATACCCTCGTCCTAACCGCCTTAGCGGTTGCCATAACCGCTCAGATAGGCTCGTTCAGTGACGTGAACAGCCAATTCTATCGGGACTTCCTTCTCCGGCGTTTGTTGAGCTTCAAGAATTGCTTGGCGGCCAGGGGTAGCCCCCCAGGCAGAATGAACATGACTAGAGGCAACGGATTCCATAGGCAGTCAAGGCTGCGATCGCAGCTTTGCTCTGTAGAACGCCTGGTTAATGTGGTCGATACGAACTGTTCCATGGGCAGCGCCGCCATCTTTAGCCAATTTGAGAAGTTGGGCGGCAAATCAGAATTAAGCCGTAGCTTTAGATCTGCGGTAGAAAACGACTGAGCATAGCTGGGAGTCAAAAAGGAAGCATAGCGGCTGGCTTGAGGAGTCATTTGCTGTACGAAGGCAAGACTCAGCCCCTTTAGCAGCTCTCGTAAAGCCTCTGTCTGCTGATCGGGTCGCTCCCGCACGAAAATGCTCTGGGTTAGCGCCCGATTGAGGTTAGTCGGATCGCCTACGCTCAGGTGACTGGCACCGATCGCCGTCAGCAGCAGCTTTTTGTGTTTGAGCTTGGTGAAAGGCAGAAACTGTTGGCTAACGGCGGGAGTAATCGCATCTTCGGTTGCGGCTAACATCAGCAGAGGAATTGTGACTTGAGCCAAGCTTGCTTCATTAAATAGCCGCCCAATAATGGGATTAAGGACGATCGCCTCAACAATCCGCTCATCCTTCAGCTTCACCACATCGTTAGGCAAATCGGCCGCATTGCACTGAAGCAAATCGGCGGGTGAAAATGTCATCGGGTTGGGGTCATCACAAAACTGACGCAGAGACTTAAGGCTGAGGGGTGCCCCCGCCAGAGCCAGAGCCGTATAGCCTCCCAGCGAGTGTCCAATCAGCGCCACCTGCTTCGTGTTGAACTTGTCGCGGAGCATATCCGAGAAGCGATCGAGCCGACTCAGCCGATCCAGCACAAAGCTGACATCTTTAGGACGATCGACAAACTCACTGGCAGGCAGAATGTTGTTGGGTCGATCTAGGCTAGCGCTAGTTAGCCATGTCACGTTACTAGCCGGATGTTCTAACGCCACGACCGTCAAGCCATAGGAGGCTAGGTGATGCGCCAAATAGCCCAAAAAGCGGCGATCGGCTCCAAATCCGTGGGAGATGACCACGAGCGGTCCTTGGGTGTGGCGGCTCCAGTAGAGATCTAGGGGAATCGTGCGATCGCGTTCATAGTCTCGCAGCGTTAGAGATTGCTTCCAAACCCAGTAAGGCCCTGTCTGCGTTGGGTCAAAGGGCAGATTCAGCGGCTTGGTGGCGACCGTCAGCTCTCGATCCATCACGGCGCTGAGGGTTTGGCTCTGCCATGCGGGCAGGTTCATCTGCGAAACCATGGCGATCGCCGAAGTCGCATCGATCGTCACAACTTTTGAGGAAAACGATTGAAACACGCCTAAGAGGCTCATCCCTTCCGGTCGCAAGGCTGCCTGAGAGAGCGCCGCCTTGATTTCGGGGGTTGCCGTATGGGGTATGGCGGCTTGCAGGGTGTTCAAAAACCGCTCTCCTGCCGAAGAATGCAGCAAATCTTCGACTAGCTTGTCTCCTACATTGGGTTCTAGCTGAAGTCGGCTGCTGAGCGCCTGACGCACCTCTGAAGTTAGCAGCGGCGCATAAAGACTGAGACTAGAGGGCACCTCCCCCGTTTTGGCGAAACGCTCTAGGTCGGCGATCGCTACCGTCTGCTGAATCGGGCCAAACTGTACCAAAAGCTGTTCTGCTGCTAGAGCCGGAGCGCACCCCATACTCAGGGCTAGACACACCATGCACAGGCTCAGCCAAAAGCCTCTGAATATTGGCTTAAAAGGCATTGACTCGGAAGCAAGGGAAGCTAGAGCAGGGAGAAGTGGGAAGGGGCAGAGAAAATTCACGGGCACTTTGGAAAGGGGCACAGCGAAAGGGGTCAGCACAAGTCGATCGTAGGTCGATCGCGGAAGTTTAGCGTTTGCACTTTAGTAAGGGGGCTTAACTGGTTCAATCTGGGGTAGTCCTTACCTAAATACCACGACCTAATCTGGTGCAATGAGATGGATTATGGCGAACTCAAACAACGTTTCCATAATATTTCCCTAGAGTGTTAAGGGGATATCACTCCATCATAATTATTAGTCCCAGCATGGTTGTAAGAAGTTCAGGTGAAACTTCTGGCTCTACTTCTACAAGTTAACGGCAGATGCAGCTTGTGAACAGATTTCGGTAGGATGAGATGTGAGCCAAGCTATTTCCGCGGCATCCTTGGGCAGGAAGGCATAGCGCTGACCCTGGTCACGGGCTTGATGACACAGCAGATCTAGAGGCGTATCAGCGATCGCGTCTAAACCTTGAGAGTTTCCTCCCGCGATCGCTTGAGGAATTTCCTTCAGCAGCCAGCGGCTAATCCGATAGAGGTAGTCTCGCCAAGTCGTTTCTGGACTCAGGCTCACCCCATGAAGCTGATGCAGGTAGCGGTTTGAGCGCCCATAGCGCTGCCACTGGCTGCGGAGTTCAGCGATCGTGGCACGATGGCGATGCTGTACGGTAGCATTGGCGGCAAGCTGCATCCGCCAGGGGGTTTGCCGCAAGATCCGCCAGCACAGATCGGCATCGCCTCCTGTGGTCAGGTAGGGACGAAATAGCCCAACTTGCTCTAGAATCTGACGACGCAGGGCTAAGTTGGCAGTTTGTCCGTAGGGGCAAAAGCTATGAGCCAGCGTATGTTTTTGGGAAAGGGTTTCATGGCGATCGGCATAGCGCTCTAGCAGAGAATTTCCAGGCAGTGCCGTAATTTCACCTGCAACAAGTCCCACCTGCGGGTCAGCAAACGGCTCTACAAGACGCGACAACCACTGAGGCTGGGGACGACAATCCGCATCGGTAAAAGCCAGAATGCTGCCTTTTGCCGCCCGGATGCCTGTATTGCGGGCAGCATAGGAACTTTGAATCGCCGTTTCACTCAGGTAACAAAGCGTAAACTGAGGTGGGCTGGAGTTTTGAGCCGCCTGGATCATTGCCGCCGTTCGATCGCTGCTCCCGTTATCGACCAACAAATACTCAACGCGATCGCTTGAATAAGTTTGATGCTGCAAACAGTCTAATAAATCGGGCAGGTCTGCGGCTCCGTTGTAGATTGGGATAATCACAGACACTATCGGCACCGAGGGCGAAAGGCTGGGCAGCGAACAAGGCTCAGAAGCATGAGACATAAATCGGGCGGCAGATAGGGCAAGTGAGACTTAAGGATGGCTGTCACCAGTTTGCCCATCCATTGCCTGAACTCATCAAGATCCTGTTTTATGGCAACCGCCAAGGCGGTTAGAACGGAGACATTTAGGGTGGGGCGCGAAGCGCCCCACCCTAAATGTTCTAAGGATCGTGGATTAAATAACCCGTACAACCGATCTGCTGTAAGGGGTTAGCAATGCCAAGCCCCTACAGGCGACATCTACATTGGTAGAGGTGAAGGATAGCGAGAGGCAATTGCCTTTGTTTAAGAAAAATTATGGCTTTAGTAGACCTAGAGGAATAGAACTTTCTAATTCTGTTAGGTCAGAATATAGTGTCAAGGTGGTCGATTCTACCTTAGTTAAATGGACAAATAGCTGTGACAGACGATAAAGACAAAGTTAAAGATCAGTTTCTATTCCCTAGAAGCAACTACCACGGCGACTTCACGCCGGAGAAATTGACATTCAATGCCAATCTCCAGGAGTTTGCTCAGCGAGTATCCCTTCTCTGTAGCTTAGAGACAGGGGGACGCATCTCTTCCGAAGATGCATATGACCAAATTAAAGATATGTGGAAACAGCTCAAGCGGTCTAAGAAAGAGCTGCTAGATGTCTCTAAGCCCGAACCGCCAGAGTTGCCGCCTGAAGAATAGTCTACTTAGAAGTTCTTCACAGGGTAGGTTCTTCCTCCTGTGGATTCCTAGATCTGTCCTAGATCTGAAAGTGCGCCTTAACAATTTTGGCAATGTTTTGAGCCGCGTGACCATCGCCAAAGGGGTTTGAGACATTAGCCATGACCGCGTATGCCTCTGGGCTACTGAGTAGACTTGCCGCCTCTCTGAAAATAATTTCTGGATCTGTGCCCACCAGCTTCGCGGTACCCGCCATCACAGCTTCGGGTCGCTCAGTGGTTTCTCGCAGCACCAGCACAGGCTTTCCCAGACTGGGAGCTTCTTCCTGTAAACCTCCAGAATCTGTGAGCAACAGATAGCAGCGCTGCATGGCGCTCACTAAACGTCCGTAGTCCAGCGGTTCAGTCAAGAAAACCCTGGGATGATTGCCCAAAATTGCTTGCAGTGGCTCTCGCACAGTCGGATTGCGGTGCATAGGCAGCAGCAGAGCCGTATCTGAGAATGTATCCAGGATCTTAAGGAAGCCTTGGGCAATGTCTTTTAGCGGTGTACCCCAGTTTTCCCGGCGATGTACGGTTGAGAGAATGACGCGATAATTTTGCCAATCCAAGCCAGGAATGGGGCAATCGAGCTGTCGAGCTGCCACGGAAAGCAAGGCATCAATGACGGTGTTGCCCGTGTTGTAAATTTTGCCGACGACTCCCGATCGCTCTAGATGCTCGACTGAGAGAGAAGTTGGGGCAAAGTGCAGGTGCGTTACCTGGGAGATTAGGCGGCGATTGGCCTCTTCGGGGTAAGGGTTATAAATGTCGTCTGTACGGAGTCCTGCCTCAACGTGACCCACAGGAATCTTTTGGTAAAAGGCGGCGATCGCCGCAGCAAATGCCGTTGTGGTGTCACCCTGAACTAAAACAATTTGCGGCTGAAGCTGTTTAAATAAATCCTCTAGCCCGCGTAAACTGCGGCAGGTAATATCGGTGAGGGTCTGCCCATGCTGCATAATTGCAAGGTCATGATCGGCTTTCAGGTCGAACAAGTCCATCACCTGTGCGACCATTTCCTGATGCTGTCCGGTCAGCACCACCTGAGTTTCAAAAGCAGGATCTTGGCGAAACTGCTGAATCACAGGAGCCATCTTAATGGCTTCGGGACGGGTGCCCAAAATAATGCAAACTCGGATCGGAGGTTTCACCACTGGGATACGCCCTTAAAAAATCACATCTTGCAAAATTTTACGGAATAAGGGGGAATATGCGTAGAGCGATCCTGCTTAAGCTGCAAAAATCTGTAGTGTGGGCATCTGGGTCGGTATGGCATTACGTAATTGAGTTAGGACGAGTTATTTTTTGAGAGCTGCGCGGAGCGCAGCTCTCAAAAAATAACTCGTTGGATCTAAGCGCGTGGCGCTATGTAGCAACCGCCAAGGCGTATGAGAACGGGGACATTTACAGCAATTTTCAATTGCATAAAACACAGTTATTTTTGTAGAAGCCGCGCGGAGCGCGGCTTCTACAAAAATAACCCATACCTAATCAAGCGCAAACCGATCTGCTGTACAGGTTATTTAATCCACGATCCTAATCAAACTGGCGACAGCTATAATTCCCAGCAAACGAGTGTTTGAAACCTGCTCCAAACGCTGGCAGGTGAAAACTAGCCTCCCGTCGGGGTGCCGTTGCCTGGTCCCGCAGTCACGATCACGAGACTATCAGGATGAATCAGATCAGTAATCACCTGCTGTACCTGTGCCGGGGTGACCGCATTCAGCTTTTCAGGGTATTGACGAATCTCCTCCAGGGTCAGCCCCAGAACATCATTGTCCAGAATTGAGGAAGAGAGATTGCTCGGATCAGCTAAATCTACAGAATAGCTGCTGATCAGCGATCGCTTCGCCGTATCTAACTCATCCTGGGTGATGCCCTTCTCACGCATTTGCTTCAGCAAGGCGATCGTGCTGTCAATTGCCTTGGACGCATCTTCAGGAGCCGTCTGCATGGAGATGGCAAATGGCCCAGGCTGCAATCCTGCCTGAAAGAAGCTGTAGATGCCGTAGGTCAAACCCTGGCGATCGCGGATCTCTGTGCCCAGCCGACTCGACAGCGTATCGCCACCCAAAATCTGGTTGAGCAACAAAGCCGCATAGAACCGGGAGTCCTGGCGATCGATGCCGCCATAGTAGCCCATGTAGGTCACGGCTTCGGTCTTGCCGGGAATCACGGGGGTTAGCTCACTCGTAGACTGGGGCAAAGACACTTGCGGGAAAGACAGCTGAGGCTTGTCGCCCTGCGCCTTCCAGGTGCCAAAAGCCTCAGTCAACAGCGTCTTGACCTGATCGGGATCAAAACTGCCGACCAAGGACAGGATCGTGTTGTCCGGACGATAGTGCTTTTGATAAAAGCCAGCTACATCTGCCTGAGCAATATTCGTCAGCGTCAAAGGGGTGGCAAACGATCGATAGGGATGGTTCTCTGGATAAACCGCCTGCCGGAAGACGCGCCAGCCCAGCTGTTGCGGATCATCTAGCTCTACCTTGAGGCGAGTCAGCGATCGCTGCCGAGTTAGCTCCAGCTGATCGGCGGGAAAGACGGCATTCTGCACCACATCTGCCAGGGTTTGGATTAGAGTTGGCAGACTTTCTGGCAAGGCATAGCCGCTAAAGTTCACGCCCTCACGACGGGCGGTAAAGCCCAAACTTGCCCCCTCATTTTCCAGGGTTTTCGCTAAAGTCAGTGCGTCTTTCGATCGCGTCCCATTCATCAAATTATCGGCGGTCAGGCTAGCCAGTCCGGCTTTGTCGGCGGTATCAAAACTCAATCCTGCATCTAGCCAACCGTTGAGGTTAATCATTGGCGTTCCAGCATCAGGTAGGAGCAACACCCGCAAACCGTTCTCTAGCTTAAACTGCATCGGCAGCGGCTGAGAATTGGCGTTGGCAATAGGTTTAATGGGAGGCAAATACCGAGCAACTTCTGCCGGATCTACGGGTGCGCCCGGATTAAAGCTTTCGACTGCGCGAGTAGAGCCACTGCTAGCACCCGGCTGACCGTCAGCAGTCGTCGGCTCAAAGTAGCCCACGGTGCGTTTGCTTGGCTCCAGATAGACCTTGGCGACCTGCTGCACTTCTGCGGGAGTGACCTTGGCGATCGCCGCCAGATAGCGATCGCTATACAAATAATCCCCTGTCACCGTCTGGTTATAGGCAAGCTGACTCGCCTGACTCGAAATGTCCTGATTGTTCAACACAAAAGAAGTCTTGAGCTGGGTTTTGGCCCGCTCTAGCTCTTCTTCCGTCACGCCCTTCTCACGTAACTCTGTCAAAGCTTTCAGCAACACGCGATCGACTTCTGCAATGTCTTTACCTGGAGCTGCCGTTGCCGACATATTGTACCAACCTGGCTCAATCATTTCTGCCGCATAAGCCCCTAAACCTGTAGCCAGCCCTGTCTCTACAAGCGCCTGATAGAGGCGAGAACTGCGTCCGCCCGTGAGGATCATGTCCATCAGGTCGATCGCCGGGACATCTGGATGGGTAATGTTGGGGAGGGGATAGGCAGCCTGCAAGAGCGCCGCACTTCCTGGCTGTTTCAACACAATGGGTGACGACTGTACCGGAGTAGACATCGCCGCTGCACTAGGCAGAACCTCACTACGAGCTGCCGACTGCTGAGGAATCGACCCATAGAATTCGCGCACTTTATCTAGCGTCGCCTGGGTGTCAAAATCACCTGTAATGATCAGCGTGGCATTATCGGGGCTGTAATAAGTCTTGTAATAAGCCTGTACCTGTTCTGCGGTAAATTTCTCCACGTCCGACTTAGTACCGCCCACAGGCAATCCATAGGCACGATCGGGAAACACAGTTCGCATCACTGCCTTACTCAATCGATAGCCCGGATTATTTTCATAGCCCTGCAACTCCGAAATTACCACCTTTTTTTCGCTCGCAAGCTGCTCTGCATCCATCAGAGAATTTTTCATGCGATCGGCTTCCAGAGTTAGCAGCGCTTCCAGCTTATTGCTTTCTACCGTGCCAAAATACGCCGTCTCGTCATAGCTGGTAAAGGCATTCGACTGACTGCCCAAAGCGCTAAAAAAGCGACCAAACTGAATTGGGCGATCGCGCGTTCCCTTAAACATCAGGTGCTCAAGCTGATGAGAAATGCCGTTTTGTCCAGCAGGCTCGTTGCGTGATCCGACTCGATACCAGATCTGCACACTCACTACCGGAGCCGTATGAATCTCTTTGGTCAAGACAATCAGACCGTTATCTAACACTGTCTTCTGAGATCCTTCCGTCAGAGACGCAGTGGACGGTGGCGTTGCGGTTGAAGCAGCCGTTGATGCAATGGTCGGATTTGAGGAAAAAATAACGATACCCAGGAAGAAACTGAAGAACAGCCCTACCAGTAAATAGGGACGAAGCTTGAGCGTTAAAACAGCCATAGGTAGAAATATATTGGGCAGAATTTTGAGGAAACCAGGTGTGGTGTAGCGATCGCGGTCTAAATGCTGCTGTTTATTTAATTTAAGCAAAAAAATCGCAATTGTCCTATGGATGCAGTGAGGATGGAGGACAATCGGCGATCGCTGCTTACCTACTCATTAAGCATTGCTGAATCTGATACCAATTTAAGACCCAAACAGGGCGAGTGGTTTTCGAGAGCCGCACTCCGCGCGGCTCTCGAAAACCACTCGCCGCCTCATCAATAGACCTCTTGCAAATTAGGTTTAGTGGGAGCTGCGCCCCCACTAAACCTAATCCCAAAACTTTAATCTGCAAAAAGTCTAATTTGAATGGGTAGGAGTGTGAATTAAAAAAGCTGGAGCAAAACCCATCTCAGGGAGTCACTCCAGCCAAAATATATCAATTAACTGTTTTAACTCAATCACGGTACAGCATCACGATTCAACTACTGAACGGTAATTTTGCCCGCCATGCCTGCACCCCGGTGAGGCGCACAGTAGTAGTCAAATGTACCCGCAGTGTCAAAGGTCACTTCGTAAGACTCACCAGGTGAAAACATCATCTGGTCGTGAGACTTGTTGGCGATCGCTTTGTCAGCAAACACAATGTTGTGGGGGGGGAGTTTGTTGTTCACCCATTTGACGGTATCACCCGCTTTAATGGTGACGTTAGCAGGTTGGAATGCCAACATGCCGTTGTCAGCGCCCATCTTAACCGTGACGGTATCAGCAGAGGCGGGAGAAACCGCCAAGAAAAAACTGCCGACGACCAGCGCGATTGCGCAAAGGGCGAGACTCAAACTCTGGGAAACCTTCGTAATCAGCTTCATGAAACACCTCAGGAGACTTAAGCAGAATTCTTTCTCTAATAAAATTTTAGCTTGAATGCGATCATTCATGGCATGTCAAAAGGAAGAAGTCCCCCAGCCGGGAGCTTTCTGGGCTGCCCTCAAAATAAAGGCAGCTAAGTTCTCTACTTTTTCCTGCGACATCCAGCTTTCGGGGATCTGCCGACACCCAAACGATTCTTCACTGCCATCGTAGGTCATGGGCTGCCGCAAAAAAGCGATCAGACTCCTAACCGTGTCGCGAGGCGGCATCGCCCCTTGCAATGCGCTCAGTGAGAGCGGCTGAGTCGGATCAGGTAACGTTGCACCGCCCACATGACAGTTCGTGCAGCTTTCTCCAAACAGCCGCTTCCCTTCAGAGAGCTGCGCCGCAGAAAATAGCTGGGTTCTCCGAGTCTCGTCGATCGCCAGCTCCACAGGGTCTGCCGCATCCAGATATCTCAAGACATAGGCATCTATTGCACCTGCTTGAGCGTATGAGTTGCCGACAGCTAGACTGCCACAGATCATCAAGATCGCCATCAGAATCCTAAAAGGCACAATCCTAAAAGGCACAATCTTAGAGAACGATCGACGAAGCATCAGAACCATAGGAAGGAGTTTAGTAGTAGATTTTGCCGCCACCCCACTTCTCGCCCACCACTTTGGGTTGAAGTAGGATATGTCCTGCGATCGCCACCAAATCATCTTCCGTCAGATTTCTCATCTTAGGAAAAATATCGGTGCTTTGGGTGCTGGGATGCAGCTCGGCGATCGAATCCAGACCGTCATAGGTGGTCGGATTCTTCATGTAGTCCACTAGCGAGTCAACGGTGTTGCGGGCGGGAGATGCCAGCGCCAGCGTTTCGGGATCAAGACCAATGTTGGGATCGGTTTTAGTCACACCGCCCACATGACACTGACCGCAGGCGTAGTTAAACATGCGCTTGCCCTGAGACACCTGTTTCAGGCTCAAGACAACGTTCTCGCCCGTGTCGTTTAACGGCACTGTCCGGGTTGCTTCATCTAGTTCAGTGGCGATCGCTCCGCCCACAAAGCCCTGAAATGTAAAGAATAGAGTGACCGCAATAAGCCAGATGTATTTCTTAAACATGGTTCTCCTTGAAAGCGTCCTCAATTATCGGGAATTCAACACAGCGAAGCTCAATCTGCTGAGGTCTAATCTGCTATAAGCCTGATCCGCTGTAAGCCTGAAGCCAAATGAGAGCCGATCGCCACAAAATGCTTTGCGTGAGGTCAGTCCCACAAAACCCAAAGTACAGAATATGTATGAGATCAGGACAGTTGACAAAGCTGAAAAAGCTTAGGCATAGATTAATCAAGATTGAGCGGTTCTCATTCAATATCATGCCACTGAATGGACGCTTTCCCAAGCAGGTTTTGGGTTCCAGAGGTTAAATCAAGCGGGCTAGTCATTAGAACATTGTGTAGAGTCGTTACAAGTTGTTCTACTGCTGTCAGCGCTCAGTTTCTGAACCGTATGAACTTCAAAAAACGGTGAGTTTGGGATGCCATAGCCTATCGATAATTTGGCTTATCGATAGTTCGTAAATTGCAGCGCTAGAGGGTAATCTTCCTGCTTTAGGCGCTGCATCACGAGCTGTAGGTCGTCTTTAGACTTCGCTGAAACCCGAACCGCATCGCCCTGAATAGAACCCTGGACTTTCTTAAATTCGTCGCGGATCAGCTTAGAGATTTGCTTAGCGATTTCTGAGCTAATGCCTTTACGCAGCTTAATTTCTTGCCGAACTCGATTGCCGCTGGCCGATTCAATCTTGCCATAGTCAAAAATCTTCAGCGAAAGGCTGCGTTTTGCCGCTTTGGTTTGCAGGATCGTATTGATCGCATCTAGCGTAAACTCGCTGTCCGTATTGACAACGATCTCATCTGCCCCTAGTTCCACCGTGGTTTTGGTGTCCTTCAGGTCATAGCGGGCGATGATCTCACGAACCGTCTGATCGACCGCATTAACGAGTTCCTGCCGATCGAAGTCACTGACGACATCAAAGGAGAAGTTGGAAGCCATAGGTCACATTACATTCCGTGGAGCCTTTAAACTCTAGCTCACTTGTACTCTAGCCTACTTAGAACTTAGCCTACTTAAACCCTAGCTGACTTAGGGGCTGACCTGCGCCAAGCTAAGAATCATCAGCGTCCCAATGGTAGTGGAGCCAACTGCAAACATGAGCGATCGCCCCAGAGGCACATTAAGTATGTAGAACAGCGAGTAGAGGAAACGCGCGATGACATAGGCGATCGCCGCCTGAGCCGCCAGAGGCGAACTCACCTGCGTTACGTATGCCATTAGCGCCGCCGCAGTAAACAGCACAAAAGACTCGAATGAGTTCTCGTGCGCCCAAGTTGCCCGCTGAGCAAAGGCAGGCAGCTTATCAAACAAAGCCCGTGGAGCAGATGTATCATACCCGACCTTAACCCTGCCATATCCCACGACTAGGAACGGAAAATAAATTAAGGCTGCTGCCGCCACGACACAGTAGAGCAGCGTGCCTGACACCGAGAGCTGTTGCAGAAACGCCATATTTTTTGTACTCAATTACAAGGCTTAATCAAAGTAAAACAGCGTCACCACTTTCCGTTGATCTTCTGCATCGCTACAGGTTTTCAGCAAAATTTGGCTATCGTGAAACGCAAAGCAAATTAACTGCTGACAGCGGGAAATAATTTCCTGATTGCAAAGGGCGCTAGCTTCTCCCAAAGACAAATGATCATTCTCCGGGCTTTGAACCAAGTGGATCACTTGCTCTAGCTGCTCGCGAGACTCACGCGGCTGACGTTCCATGCTCTGGGGCAAAATCACCGTTAGCAGATTGGGATCTGCCCGCATGGCTCCTCGAATCGCCGCTGAATTTGTGCCTGTTGCACCAGAGGTAATGATCTGGTTGCCCACTAGCACAAGGGCATAGGTCATTAGCTCAATCAGATGCTGATGTGTAATCGGTACATGACGCGACCCCAATATGGCAATCCGCTTCGATCCAATTTGCTGGATCGCTGCTAATTCCTGTAAAAAATCATCTACTTTAGGCAGATCAATGGATTGACTCAAAGACCCTATTCCAGGAACGACCCAGATATTTTAGTCGGGTGGGAGATCGCGGTCAAGGGCTTTGTTCAGGATTGATGGCAGCACGACCGCTTTTCGTCCCTTCCTCTGAGCTGAAACTCTACAGCAACCGCTAAGGCAATCAGAACAGAGACATGTTTGGTAGGGCGCTTCGATACCCCACCAAATATGTCCTAAGCAAGCTGGTGATAGCTGTACTTTCAAAAATCAGTGAATTGCAAAGTCCTCCTAATTTTTCTCAAAAGCTGGATTTCAAAGACTCTCTGCGCTTTTGAAATCCAGCTTTTAGGGTTTTGTGGCGCGCTCCGCGCGCCACAAAA